>JAEOUI010000334.1 GCA_016839425.1 Promethearchaeota archaeon | reverse complement strand
GGTAAAGAACCAGTAAGAAAATTCTGTGAAGACTTGGGGTGCCGCGCAATTACCACTCGTTGGATCCCTGGTAGCATTTCGAATCCACAAATTGAAACTTACATCAAGGAAGCTGCTGTCATTGTCATCGTGGATCCTCACGCAGATAAAGGTATCTTGAAAGAGGCCCATCTCGCTCGAATACCCGTAGTCAGTCTATTTGACACGGATGACACCCTCGCCGGAATAGATTTGGCCGTTCCCGCGAATAATCGAGGTAAAAAGGCGTTAGGTTTAGCGTTCTGGATTCTAGCAAGGGCAATAATGTTGGAATTAGGAAAAATTTCGAGCGAAGATGAATTTCCATATACTCTCGAAGATTTCACTTCAAATATCGTTCCAATGTATCGAGGGGATCAATCCCAACAACAAAGAAGCCATTCTTACTAATTTTATATATTTTAAATTTTGCAATTATTCATTTCTGTTTTTCATATCTTTTATTTAAAACAAGTTAAAGACTTAAAAATGATAATTTTAAATTTTTATACGTAGTAATTTTATAAAACTAAATATTAGAATAAAATAAGAAGTTTATAGAACTTTTTTATATAATTCGCTGATTTTATTGAATAATTGTGTATTATTAGAGATTTGCAAGAGGTTTTTACCCACCAGATTAAACTTACTAACTTCGTCGTCGTAGGGGGCTACGCCAAGAAATTCAACTCGTTTATCAGCTAATTTTTCAACACGCTCTTTTAAAACACTTTCAGTGTTCTCTGGAAACTTGTTTCCTAGAATCCAGATCTTTTCGAATTTGAGATTTACTTCCTTGCTAACTTCGATAATGCGCTCCATGGTGTGAAGTCCCATCTTGCTCGCATCAGTAACGATAACAAGGTCGGTCACATTCCTTCCCGTTTTCCTTGCGAAATATTCAAGACCGGCGGGTGCGTCTATGAGGACTAGATCGTAATTTTTGGCGATAACATCAATTACTTGTTTTAATGTATTATTCACGCTGCAATAACACCCTTCTCCTTCACTACGCCCCATTTCGATGATATCAAACTCGTCTTTTTCGATTATGGCGTCAAAAACTTCGGACTCAATGATTTGGTTTTTTGGAACATCCAAGGGGATTTGTCGCTTTGCGATCTTTTCCTTAAGCTCGGTCATTTTTCCACCAACCGTTTCTTTAAATCGGATTTCTTCACCAATTATATCCGCTACATTGGCGTCAGGATCTGCGTCAATTACAAGAATGTTCTTGTATTTCTTCGTTTCAAGCACGTGTTTTAAAAGCATTATGAGCAAGGTAGACTTTCCCACGCCTCCTTTTCCACTAAACGATACGATTTTCAACGATATTCACTCTTTTTATTAATTATCTTTCAAGAAAAAAAAAATATTCTTACCATTTAAGGTTTAATGTAATGAAATATCAAAGAAACTCGTGGATTCTTTTTAAAATAAAAAAATTGAAAAGAATAAATCTTGAAAAAATAATTATAAAAACTAAAGAGTATTGAAAGCGAGGATTTGAAATGTATTAGTGTTGAAAATTTCTCGAATAAATCTTTAGTGAACAAAGAAAATTAAAACAATAATTTTTATTATATCTCCTTTTTTTTGGTAATTAAAACATGTTATAAATATTAATAACAATTTATTATATAGCAAATTTGGGTGAATATATTAAATGAACGGTCTTGAACACTTATTAAAACCAATTAAGATTAGGTCTCTGGAGATTCCAAACCGCTTAGTAATGCCTCCTATGGGAACGGGGCTCGCAAATCCGGACGGCACTGTAAGTGAAGCGAACATTGCCTATATGAAACGCAGAGCTAAAAGCGGGGCAGGTCTCATCATCACAGAGATTACGGAAGTACATCCTCTAGGATCGGTAAGTCCCGTCTGTCTGGGTGTGTGGGATGATAAATTTATCCCTGGATTAAGCAAGCTAGCTGAAGCAGCACATGAAGGGGGTGGTAAGGTTGCCATGCAGCTCCACCACTGTGGACGCGAGAGCTATCTGAATACGAAAAAAGGTATCGCTATTGGTCCTTCCGCAGTGCCAAGTTATATTTACGGATTTTTGGGCACTCCACGCGAGATGACACTAGTCGAGATACAGGAAGCCATCGCTTCCTTTGGTTCGGCAGCCAAGCGAGCGGTAGCTGCTGGCTTTGACGCTGTCGAGCTTCACGGAGCTCATGGTTATCTTCTTATGCAATTCCTCTCTGCCCACTCAAACAAACGCACCGACAAATATGGTGGGGATTTCAAAGCACGGGCGCGTTTCATGATCGAGTGCTTGGAAGAAGTGCGTAAACAGGTAGGCGAAGACTTTCCGATCTCCATACGTTTATCGGGCGAGGAATTAATCAAAGATGGATACACAATTGACGATATCAAGACCATAATTCCAGACTTAGTCAATGCAGGTGCGGATATCATTCACGCTTCATTTAGCACTCACGCAAATGTAAAAGTAAGTATCGACACGCCTAGCGCGAGTGCTCCTATAGAATACGAACAGGGATTCAAGATAAATCTTGCTAGCCAGATCAAGGAAGTTACCCATATTCCCGTCATAACCGTTGGGCGTTTCACAGATCCTTATTTTATGGACAAAGTAATCGAGCGAGGGGACGCAGATTTCGTTGCAGTGGGACGCCAGCATCTTGCAGATCCAGACTTTCTGAAGAACGCCAAGGAAGGGCATTCTGAAGATACATTTGAATGTCTAGCCTGCAATCAAGGATGTATTGAACGAGAGGCAATAGAGGCAAAATCGATCCGCTGCGCAATCAATCCAGAAACAGGACAAGAAACTATCTATCCTCAAGAACGGCTAGGTGAGAGTCGCACGGTCTGGGTTGTGGGTGCTGGGCCAGCGGGTCTAATGGCCGCATCTGAGGCTGCCCGGTTGGGACACCAAGTGACCCTCTTCGAGCGAGAAAACATTACTGGGGGGCAGATTCGATATGCCCAACTCGCACCTCATAAAACAATATATGGTAAGTGGATCAAAACGCTCACTCGTCGATGTGAAAAAAATGGTGCGATCATTAAAACAGGAATTGAAGTTGGCGAAGAAATGATTGAAAAAGGAAAGCCAGAGGTCGTCATTCTGGCTAATGGTGCTGATAAAGCCGAATGTCCAGCAGAGGGAATCACAAATTCAGTCGTATGCGATGCGTGGCAGATTTTAAATGGTGAAGTCGAACTAAAAAACCATACTTTGGTTATTGGTGGAGGCTTGGTTGGAATGGAAACAGCCGATTTCTTATGCGAAAAAGGAATAGAAGACGTGACATTAGTCGAAATGTTGGCCAAACCACCTGTACTTCCAGTTTCTGCTCATGGTACGATGTTATACCGACGGTTGGGAGCTGCAGGAGCAAAACTCTTCTTCAATACACGAGTCGAAAAGATCGAGGAAGCCTCTGTCGTTGTAAGTACTGACGGAAAAGAACGAAGGCTTGAGCCTATCAATCAAGTAATAGTAGCAGTTGGGGTCACGCCAAGGGACGATCTCAAGAAATTTCTCAGAGAGAATGGGATTCGCCATTTTATCGTTGGTGATGCGAACGAACCACAACGCATCATTGAGGCGACCGAAGAAGGAGCCAAGGCGGCTTGGCAGATATGATCTTGAGATAAAGGTTGGACCTTAACCTTTAACTTCACAAATATTTCATATTATATCTTGAAATATTTTTAGATTACATAATAAATTAAGATTTTTCAATCTTATATTAGGAAAATCTATATTCATAGTACTTTTTACATACATGTCTAGATAATACTTCATAATTTTAATAAATTCAAAGAACTTTTTTCAATTATTAAAAAAAGGTGTTATCTATTTTATTTCAAACGATAAATGTTGCGTTATTAAGTACAATTCTGAATCCTGTCTTTTTTTTTATATGTTATATAATAGTTATTCTTAAATTCAAGTTATCCGTAAAATCCTTAGAGTTTCGGGTGGTTACTATAATGGTACTGGGATTTATCTTAACTCTAGAAATATATTTAATTGACCTTACTTATTTTTCAGATATAGAACAGATTAGTGGTATTGCATTCACGGGATTTACCGTCGTGTCGGTAGGAATTATAGTTATATTTTGCTTCTATTATGTGGTTAAAATAATAAATAATTATTCAAAGCTTGCAGGGGAAGTATCGGCAATAGCAACAGAATTAGCGTCAAGTTCTGAAGAAGTCTCAGCAGCTTCAGAAGAAATAAGCTCTAGTGTAACCAGTGTCCTCGAGAATGGGCGGATAATGAAAACTTCTTCTGATGGTATTAAGAGGATCTTAGAAATAACTACAAAAATAGCGGATCAAACAAATTTGCTTGCAATTAACGCCAATATTGAAGCGAGCAGGGCAGGAGAGCACGGAAGGGGTTTTGCTGCCGTGGCAGAGGAAGTAAGAAAATTAGCAACAGGCTCGAAAGACACGCTCTCAGATTCAAGTGCAAAAATAAACCAGATTATTTCCCAAATAGAGTACCAATTTGAAGCGTTAATGGCCATAACAGCTTCCACCGAAGAACAAGCAAGTACCATGGAAGAAGTTTCAGCAACAGCAAATAAGTTAGATGGATTAGCAATAAAGCTGAGTGGCAAGTTTGAAAATAGAGTTTAATCCTTTTTATTTTTCATAATCAATTGAAAATAAAGAAAGTGTGAAATTACAAATTAATATTTTTTATACTTCTCTGATAATTTACACCTTGAATCAATCCAGAAATAGAAAACAAGGATTCTTCCTTTATAATATCTTCGACTAAGTGCTGTTTAAGATGACTGTAAAAAATAGGTTCGAGAAAATCTTCTGATTTCCCTTTCAACACGCGCGTTAATTTAGTAGAAAGCTGAGAGTCATTGAGCACCGTATTTGTAAATGGAGTTTCTTTAACCAAGCGATAATAAAATCCAATACCCACTTGACTAGGTCGATGTATTTTAAAAAATTCCACGCCTTTTTTAGTTGATTCTAGCGATTCTCCTGGATATCCTGTCATTAGATCAATTGCAACTTGAATCTTGTATTTCGAACATAAATTAATAAATTTTTCAAGATCTTGGTAAGAATAATTATTGAGAGCTTGTAAGCGCTCGTCGGTGTCTACTGATAATGTTATGAGATACGCGTTTGTTTCGCTTAATAATCGAAGTAATTCTTCGTTGAATGGTGTTGGTTTCATGTAAAGTGCCCATTTTATGTGAATATTGCTATTTTTTAACGCTTTACAAAACTGGATCGAAAAAGATAAATCGTTATTAAATTCGCTATCGCAGAGGTGAAAGTGACTGTAGCCATTCTCTACTAAAATTCGTAATTCCTCAATGATATTCTCAATATTTCTAAACCAAGTTTTCTTATTTGCTTCAACACAATATGGACACTGACCTGTACATCCAAAATGTGTTTGAAATCCAGCTACGCCATTTTCTTTAAAATATCGAGATAATTTCAAGTCACTATCCCTATGATGTGTTAAGGCTGGATTTATACCTAATTTCCATCCATTAATTATGTTTTCTTTAAGACTTTTGTCTTGCCATAATTTTAAAAAAAGAGGAAAGGCAATCTCTCCAGGTCCCATAATACCATAATCTGCTTCTAGGAAATCTAATATTTCTCTTGGCATTGTTGAAAAACCAGCACCTCCCAGTATAACAGGCAATCCGAATTGCTTGGCAAATTTGACTAGTGTTTTAATTTGAGGTAAATAAAATTCGCAATTAAAATAAATTCCAAAATCTATGTTACGAATCGTGAATCCAACAATGTCGTAATTAAAATTTTTTAATTCTAGTTGAATTTCATCTTCAGGCGTGGTTGAAAAACATAAATCCAAGATTTTTACTTGGTGATTATGATGCTCTAAGGCTGTTCTTAAATATTCCAAACCAATGGGAGGAACTGGTGGTGTTTTCATTTGGTTTGGATTTATTAATAGGATTTTTAACCCCATTTTATCTACATTTTTAAAAAGATAATTTATCTTAGTTTTGATATATTTGATTTTTTATATCAACTTTTTGATAAAAAGAATTTTTTTACTATTAGAATTTGGGAAAGAGTCTGTAAATATTATTAAAATCTCTTATATATTAAATATTATAATCATAACAATATTGTAGAATTATGAAACGAATACTAGCAATTATCGGAAGCCCAAGAAAAAACGGGAACACCCATATTCTTCTTTCAAAACTGCTCGAAGCCGGAAAAACTGTTGGCTCTCAAGGAGAAATGTTATTTTTAGGAGAGTTGAACATAAAGGAATGTGATGGTTGCCTTTCTTGTTGGAAAGGAAACGAATGTAGTAAAAACGATGATATGAATAAGATATACGAAAAAATCGCATCTAGTGATGTTTTAATTTTTGGTACTCCTGTTTATTGGTACGGTCCAACAGGATTAATGAAGTTATTTTTGGATCGATTCGTTTATTTTAATTGCGAAGAAAATAGGTCTAAAATCGCAGGAAAATCTGCCGTGCTTGTCGTACCATTTGAAGAAAATACGCTCGAAACCGCCGCACCGCTAATCGATCAATTTGAAAAAAGTTTTAAATATTTGGACTTGAAGCTTGTTGAAAAATTACTCGTGCCTGGAGTATATAAAAAAGGAGATGTGCTAAAAAAGGAAGACGCCGTAAATCGTGCCATTATAATAGGGAAATCAATGGTTTAAATTTACTTGATCAGAAGTATAATTAAGTAGTATTTAAAGAAGCCAATTTAACACGTAATTCTTCTTTAAAACCAAATTTTTGAGCGTGAAAATCGTAAATCAAATTGTTGATATGTTCTTGTTCAGCCGAAAAGTCGTATTGAAAATCATTTTTCTTTTTTGAGATGATCTGTTTTACTAAATCCTCAACCTTGGATTGCGTGTTAATATCTGGATGGACAAAAGGTAATGCGTGAATGCTTGTAATTTGAATGCTACTAGTATTATTAAGAATTCCTTTTGCCAAATAATTATATAACGAGCTATTGAGTAATCCCAGGAAATATTCAATTGATAAAGAAGGATTTTTTACAACAAAACCAATGGCCTTGTTTGAATCCCAATAACATCCCTTTGGCATGTATCTTGCGGCTAATATTGAACTCACTCCGCTAATTACGATACCTTCTTGTTCAAAAGGAACGTTTTTCGGAATATCGTAGACTTTTCGCGATTCTGGACTCCAATCTAAAGCCTCCCATAATGGTCTATAATATTGATCAGCTCCTCCACGCTTTAAATAAGGTTTCCATTCGTCCGAATCAAGTAAAGTCTGTGGGAGGGTTTTGTATTTACTATCTATTTCAGAAGTAGTTTTATTTCTCTTTTGAAATAATTCGGCCAATGGTGATCCTTCAATTGCAGCAATATATTTCCTGTTGTTATGTGTGTGCATTCCAATATATCCTTTTAAGTGCTGTTTTAATTTTTTGGAGGCTTGAAACATTTTTATAATTTCTTGTTCCACATCCGAAAAAAATAGGTTAAAAGGTAATAATTCGTAAAGCTCTTGCTTGTAGGTGTGAACAAAACTAGGATTATCATATTGAGCTTGACTATCGATTCTTGGAATGATTCTCATGATATTTTCTCTTCTAATAAGAAAGTTTTCTTCACCAGAACATTTCGTTAAAATTATTATTGCTGGACTGGTACTCACATTTTGATTTGCGAATAATCCTTTAGGGGCGAGTAATATTTCGTTGATTTTACAATTATCGAGGATAAACCTTCTCAGCTTTGCGTGAGTTTTTAAAGTGAGAAAAGAATCGCTAGTTATAAATCCAAGTTTTCCCCCCTCTTTTAAGCGCCAAATACCGTTAACAATAAACATGGCATAAGTCTCGTGAGCGTTAATATTACCGTAAATCCTTTTTAGCATTTTTTTATTTTCCCGTACATATGAACTTGATTTATTAAGATATGGCGGATTTCCAACGATTATATCGAATTCGTTTTTTAAATCTTCGTGAAATGACAAAAGCGTATCTTGGGCTTGAAATGAAACGCCCATCTTAATAATATCGCCTTGATGGCGTGAATCTAAATCAAATGTAAAAATCTTACTTCTCTCTAGCCCTGCTTTTAATAAGGATTTAACGAATACACCTGGTCCAACGCAAGGATCGCATGCTTTTTTTATAATTTTCATATCTTTTAATCGGGATACAATGTAGTCCGCTGTTTTTTGGGGAGTCAAGACGACGCCTAGTTCTTTTTTAGTATTCATGATGGGGCTTATTTTTGAAATAAAAAATGCTTTTTTTTTTTTTGAAAATATTTATCTTAAGATTCTATTATTAGTAATTCGTAAAAAATTTTTTAATGATTTGATTTGAGCTCGATAAAAGTATTAATCGCCGACGACTCTGCGTTCTTGAGAAAGTCGATAGCATCTATATTATCAGAGGAGAAATCTATCGAAATTGTTGACACAGCAATTAATGGAAGAGAGGCGATCGAAAAAGTCCATCAATATCGTCCAGATGTACTTCTATTAGATCTCTTAATGCCAGAAATGGATGGTCTAGAGGCCTTTAAACACATAATGAAAGACTTTCCCGTTCCGACTATCATTCTTTCTGCTGTTAATCCTCAAAATATGGATGCGTCCGTTCAAGCCCTATTAATGGGTGCTTTTGACTATATAATTAAGCCGGGTGGAATAGGCGCAAAGGATTTACCAAGATTCAGGGAAGAATTAAGATCAAAAGTATTACTCGCATCCCAATCACAAATAACGAGAATCTACGGAAGAAAAAGAGAAAGAACCAAAAAAACTTCCTTGCGACAACAATTGATTGATGATACTTTTGAGTTTGGTGTGTATTTACGGGATCTCAAACCGATAGAAGAGGAAGATAAAAAGAGCATTGAAGATATATCAGAGAAATCAAAGATAAAACTCTGGAAGAAAGATAAATCGCAAGATGAAGTAGGAGCGAAAATGAAAGAGGAATTAATTCCTCCATCAAAAGAAGTAGTAAAAGCGAAAAAAATCTCTCCTCCATCATCTGATATTAAAGCTTTACCTACATTAAAGCTTGATAATCCAATAATTGTTATTGGTGCGAGCGTGGGAGGGCCAAAAACGGTAAGAACAATTCTTAAAGATTTGCCCCGCAGTTTTCCAATCCCTATTTTGGTAGTTCAGCATTTAAGCGAATTTTTTTTAGATTCCTTTGCCATGTCTCTTGATGCTGCATGCAAGATAAAAGTAAAAGTAGCAAAAAACGGAGAATATGTTCGTTCTGGTACGGCTTATATATCACCAGGTGGTAAACACATGGAAATTGCAATGAAAGGGAGCGAGCCAATCATAAAAATATATGAAGGCGAACCAATTAATTTTTGCATTCCGTCGGTTGATGTCTTGTTTTTTTCTGCTGCGAAACTTTATAAGAGAAATACTATTGGGATACTCTTAACGGGAATGGGAAAAGACGGTGTAGAGGGATTGGGTTCAATAAAGAGTAATGGTGGTACTACAATTGCCGAATCTGAAGAAACAGCAGTTCTTTATGGTATGCCAAGATTCGCAAAAGAACAAGGTGTCGCAAAACTGGTTCTTCCAAACTATAAAATAAGTGAATTCATTCAGAATGTTTTCTAGTTATCTTGAACTATTTATTTTCCTATAATACATTTATTCTAATATACGATTGATTTTGTCATTGAAACATAATATCTTTAAAGAAAACGATTTAAGGAATTAATAATTTAATAAGGCATACTCTTGAAACTAAAATATTTACGATACGTGTTCTCATTTTTCAATACTTAGAAATCAATCCTATATTAAATTGGTGAAATATTTATGGAAGGAACTTACACGATTAATATTTTTTTAGGAGACTTGTTAATAGCATTTCTTTTGTACTTATATATCTTCTTGACAATCTCCATCCCTTTATACTTGAAAAAGAAAGAAAGGATATCTAAATTTACTGCAAGAAAAGCAGTACACTTATCAGCTGGACTCATAGTACTCTTTGTTCCCTTTCTTTCCGCACCATATGGTCGATTTTTGGCCATATTGATTTCGGGATCCTTTGCTATTATGGTATACAAAAGCGAAAAAAATTCAAAAATAAAATTATTTAGCGAATTTTATGAAGCAATAGGGGAAGAAGCTGAAGAAAAGTTGAATCGTTCATATCTTCAAGGACCATTTCATTATTGTGTATCAATTACTTTTTTAATTTCTCTATTTGCTATTATAGGTTTCTGGGAGGACCAAATATATCTTCCCATTGCAGGAATCCTTATTATGATCATTAGCGACACCTTGGCTAGTGTTGTTGGAAAAAAATATGGAAAAATAAAAATAAACTTTTCTTGGACGGGCACTACAAGATCTCTCGAAGGATCATTAGTATTTCTGGTAACTGCATTTTTACTATCATTTTTCTCTTTTTATGTCTTTGGGTTCTTAGATAAAACGCTTTCTATAGAATCCGTGTTTCTTTATTCCGTCGTAACAGCTATCGTGAGCACGCTAATAGAGTTGGTCTCTCCAAGCACATGGGACGATCTAACGGTTCCTATCTTTTCCACGCTAGTAATGTGGATTGCATTATTTTTTATTTAATATCATGTTTTTAAATTTATTATTTGAAGAAAAGAAATTGAATTGTGATGTCTGGAACAAGCGAAGAATATGATGTAGTTGTTGTTGGTGCTGGTACTGGTGGTGCTATTGCTGCTCGATTTGCTGCCGAAAAGGGTCTTAAAGTGTGCTTGATAGATAGCAAGGAAAGATCCCAGATTGGAAATAAGATATGTGGAGACGGAGTGGGCTCTGAAATTTTTGATTTTCTTAATATCAATCATCCTAAGGGGGACGAACTTGCTTGTGATATTAAAGGTGTAAAAATGTATTCACCTAACTTGCAAAAGTGCCTTACAATGGTAGATCCCAAACAAGCTGGATATGTGGTCAATAGAATCGAATTTGGGCAAAGGTTAGTTAACGAGGCATTGGATGCAGGGGTAAGAAATTTTTACGACAACACGATGGCTTTAAAATTGTTGTACAAGGGAGACACGGTTACGGGTTTAAAAGTTAAATCCAAGCACGATGGCGTGTCAGAACTTCGATCGAAAATCGTGGTTGATGCAAGCGGTTATTATTCGCCATTAAGAACCCAAATAAAACATCCCTTAGTCGAAAAAGAATTATCCAAGGCCGACTCTATCTTGTGCTTCCGAGAAATCGTTAATTTTCCTAAAAAGGATCAATTGGTCAAGGATCACGAATATATCACGATTGTCTTAGATCAAAAACGCGCCCCGGGAGGATACGTGTGGTATTTTCCTAAAAGTGAATATTCTGTCAATATTGGACTTGGCATGTTCATGGATTATAAAGGAAAGGTCAAGGAGTATTATCAAAAACATGTTTTTAACGAATATATTAAATCTCCTCATTACGAAATAGAATCTTCGGGTGGTGGGGTCGTTTCCGTTCGAAGACCCTTATGGTCGTGCGCAGAGAACGGATTGATGTTAGTGGGTGATTCTGGTTATCACGTCAACCCATTACACGGCGGAGGCATCGATCCTTCTATGAGGGCAGGATTATATGCCGCAAACGCTGCGGTTGACGCCGTTGAAGCAGGTGATTATTCTTTGAACAAGTTATGGGCGTTTAACACGGATGTAATGACGACCTTCGGATCTCAATTTGCTTCCCTTGACTTATTGAGGATGGTCTTACAAGTACTTACGAACGAGGAATTGAACTTTGGTCTTGATAAGGGGCTGTTAACCGAAAATGAGATTCTCAATATTGCAGAAACGGGTCATATAGACCTTTCAATAATGGACATGGTGTCCAAGGCCATTAAAGGCCTCTCAAACTCGAAATTACTATTAGATTTAAATTACTTGCGAATTCGGATGAATGAAGTTTCCAAGATATATCGAAAATTCCCCTCGGACATCAATAAATTCCCTGAATGGAAAAATAAAGTAGTCCAAGTTTACAATAATCTTAATAAGATGGTTATTCATCCTAGAAATCATTCAAGATGAAATAATTCAAGTGATAAAAGTGGTAAACATTCTTATGAATCAATCCGAGAATAACGGCACTTATAAGTATCTGATTGAAAAGATAAATCTCGAAGGAACGCTTCATTTTTCGCTCATGGATCCAGATCCCGTTAGACAAAGCCCTTCTAAAGCGGCAAAAATGGCTAAATTGTGCGAAAAAGCGGGGACGGATGCGTTTTTAATTGGTGGAAGTACTGTATTTGACCAAGCTTTTGTCGATAAGACCATCGAAGCTATAAAGCAAGAAGTGGAAGTCCCCGTGATTATATTTCCAGGTGGAGTTGGTAATGTTTCGCACAAAGCTGATGCCATATTTTTCATGTCACTATTAAATTCCTCGAATCCACATTTTATTGTTGGTCAACAAGCATTGGCATCTTATACGATTAAATTAGCACAATTAGAACACATCTCAATGGCTTATTTAATAATCGAACCTGGAGCAGCTGCAGGTTGGATTGGAGATGCAAAATTACTCCCTCGTACAAGACCCAAACTCACTGCTGCTTACGCTCTAGCTGCCGAAATGTTCGGATTCAAGGTGGTGTATTTAGAAGCTGGTTCTGGTGGAAAAAGCATACCACCAGAAACAATTAAGCTTTGTTCTAGCATATTATCCATACCTTTAATTGCTGGTGGTGGCGTTCAAACTAAGGAAGATGCACGGAAATTCGTTGATGCTGGTGCTGACATCATAGTTATGGGTAGCTACATCGAACAAACTGTTTTAAAGGATAACGGTGCATCATTAAAAGAAATAATCGATGAAATTAAAGATGCAGGTAGGAATCACTCAAAAGAATTCAAATTAAGGTAAAAAGTGTAAATCGAAATGAAAAAAAAAGACATAGTTGAAATCATACGTCCTATCAACGATGTCATGGGTTCGCTAACGGTCATTATTGGCGTTTTAAATACGAGGATGGGTATTCCTGATTTAATCGTTTGGACAAACTTGATTTTAGGCGTGCTGACTTATATTTTTATATCAGGGGCATCAATGATAATAAATGATATATATGACCTTCAAATCGATCAAATCAACAGGCCAGAACGGCCAATTCCTTCCGGACGCATTTCTTTAAAACAAGCAAAAATGTTATTTGTTATAATACTTGCCATTGGAATCACTTTTTCCTTGTTAAATAGCTTGATTGTTGGCTTGATCCCCATAAATACTATTGTTGTTGTATTTTTTGGATTTATTGGGTGGTTATACGCAAAATGGGGGAAAAAAAGTGGTTTTCCCGGAAATATTCTCGTAGGTATTTCTTTTTCGATAGGATTGGTTTATGGTGCGATGTTAAATGGATACATCATTCCCCTATATATTTTATACTTTTTCTTAACATCGTTTTTCCTGCTTGTCGCACGCGAAATCGTTAAAGGATGTGAGGACATCGAAGGTGATAAGATAGAAGGTGTGAAAACCTTGGCACTAACTCATGGATTGAAGAAAGCATTGATAGTCTCAGAAATTTGTCAAGTGTTGGCTATCATTTTCTTTATATTACCCATTTTTACACCCATTATCAATCCGATGCTTTTCTTATTGACAATGAGTTTTGGTTTAGTGGTTGTATGTATTGCATTTCTACTATCGTTATTCTCCAAATTAACAAAGAAAGAATTCAGTCGCATTAGCTTATTACTAAAAATTGGAGCCTTCTTAGGATTAATCTCTTTTGTATTTGCTAGCATTGGGTAAAATATTTATGTTTCTTTTAGCTGATTCTCTCTAGATAAATTTATAATGTCAAAATTAGGTTATAATATAAAAATTCATTCCAATCTTTAAATATCTTATAATTTATCTATTAATCGTTCTTAAGTTAGCCTTGAAAGAATTAGAAAGAGTTCCCTATAAAATTTAATATTATTTTCGTAATTTGGAAAATCTTTTTAATTTATTTCAAGTTTGGACGATTTACTACTTAAAATCATTACAATATCTTTTTATAAAGGATCTGAGTCGTATCCTTCATATATTTTTAAAACAATGAAAAAACCTACCTATGGTGAATAAAAATAAAAAATCAAACCTTTAGAAAAAAATCATTTTTGTTGATTTTATTGCTACTAACTTTGAACATATCTCTTCCAGCTTTATTAGCAATCAACGAAAAATCAACTAATCTTTATGAAATTGGAGATCAAATCTCACTTTCAGATGTTTATGTTGGTACTTACTTTGTTCCAGGCGTTTCTGGTTCCATATCTCCTGATCAGATCATCAAGATTGGGCACTTGAACGATATGGACCATGAAGCGGGTACTAATTCGAGAGATGGTGCGCTTCTTGCAGCTAGAGAGATCAACGAGGCGGGTGGAGTTATCATTAACTCGACACAGTATTATTTGGGGCTCGTGTCAGAAGATACAGGGGAGTTAAATAATACTATCGACTATGTAAAAT
>JAEOUI010000333.1 GCA_016839425.1 Promethearchaeota archaeon | reverse complement strand
ACTGCCCTAAATAAATTATACTATGTAAAGAGTTAGTTATTATAACACTGGAAAAATTATGGTTTTCAGAACTAGCTCTCTAATAAATTAGCCCAAAACAGCCAAATATTGGATTTTTTCTATGAAACAGCATTTCTTCAAAATATTAGTAGGTGGAGACGCAAGCGTGGGAAAGACTACGCTATTACTTCGATATACGGAGGGAAAGTTTATTGATTCTACAACAATGACCGTAGGAGTCGATTTTTACCAAAAACGAATAGAAGAATCAGAAGATATCGTAAATCTACAACTATGGGATGTTGGAGGTCAAGAACGGTTTAGATTCTTGGTTGAAAACTATCTAAAGGGCGCTCATGGTGCGCTATTATTATTTGACATTACCAGTATGAAAAGTTTCGTTAACATTGCGAAATGGCATCAACTGTTAAGGACCCACGACCAAGAATTACCCGTTTTATTAGTTGGAACTAAAAATGACCTTGAAGAATTTTCGATGGTGGGCGATTATTACGCCGAATTGACCCGAAAACGATTTAAAATGATTGATTACGTCAAAACCTCCTCAAAATTAGGCACGAACGTGACAAAATCATTCGAATTGATGGTTGATTACCTCATGTTTAGAAAATAAATGGTTAAAATTCTTTTTACGTTATTTATTTCGAATTTAACGTACTATTTTTATTGACCTTGATTATTTAGAGCATTTATATAGAAGAAAAGCGAAATTTTAATTAGAAAGTCAATATCTAAAAATTAGTACAAGAATTTATTTCATAAAGTTGAAATTTAAATAACATAAATAAATTGTATTATCTAACACATATGGTTTTAAGGTTGACATAAAATGCATGATGCGGTCTTTAAGATTTGTATATTTGGCGATGGAGGAGTTGGTAAGACTACTTTAACTCTCAAATATGTAACGGGGGTTTTTAACTCAGGAACATCCATGACCATTGGTTCTGATTTTCACATAAAATCCTTGAATATAGAAGGGAAAAAGGTCGCTTTGCAGATCTGGGATTTTGCCGGCGAACGCCAGTTCCGCTTTCTTTTGCCTACTTATATAAAGGGTGCTTCAGGCGGAATTTTCATGTATGACATTACGAGATTTTCGAGTTTTAAGAACATTAGTGAATGGATGGAAGTTCTGGGCAAGGGAATGCTACCTGATCAAAAACTACCCTTAGTAATTGTGGGGGGAAAGTCCGATTTAGAAGACCGTCGAGCCGTTCCAAAGAATATTGAGAATTTAGGGTTTGATAAGTATGATTTTAGAGCTCACTACGAATGCTCTGCTAAATCTGGGGATCATGTAGAGGATATCTTTGAAACCATTGCCAGAATTATGATGAAAAACTCAGGTCTTTTGTAAAAAATAAGACCTGATTAATAATGCTTATTTTAAAAAAAATAGATAAGTATAAACAATTATCAGCTTCAATCATCCCGTGGTATTGACTATTTCCACGCCACGCACTTCATAATTTTTATCGATATAACAGAGACGAGCGTGTCCCTTATGGAGATATACAATTGGAACGGGATAAGATTCCGCGTTGACGATGATACTCTTTTTGATAAAGATGGGTAATCGTTGAATGTTACATGCTCTGCAATACGTGTGAATGAGTTTACCGAGATCTAAATTCCTGATGCTATTAAATATGTTATCAAGCTCTTCTTTAAAACCACTAAAGGCGCTTGCCGTAGCACTTTGAAATGAAAGGATTACATCAGTATCATAAATCTCTTGAAATTTTTCAATAATATATTCCAAAAGACTTTCCATCATTTGGAATTGAACTTTATCATCTGCTTCTGCGCCGATAGTATAATAGATTTTATTTTTTCTAATGTAAGCAATTTTGGTATTCATTTTATCCACATTAAAAAAAATATCATCGATAATATTTTCTCGGATTAAATTTAAATCAAGAATAGAGCTCCTTCTTGAGTGCGGTGGTTTCCATTCGAGAAGTATCAAGTCATCAGTGCTAATATTGATAAAATTCAAGTTTTGAATGAGTTCTTCCAACATATTATAATTCCTATTTTTCTATGATATATAAAAATCTGAGT
>JAEOUI010000332.1 GCA_016839425.1 Promethearchaeota archaeon | reverse complement strand
CTTTTTTAGGGGCTTGTATTCATCAACAATTTGGTCTAAAGGTCTATATCTGCAATCGGCAATCTGAACATTCCATTCCCAACATTTTATTCGTTTCCTTTCCATCTCCTCACAAGGTAAATCCCAGTTGTAAAGCATGAAAACATAAATATCTCTTGAATTATAACCTCCATCAACTAAAATATCTATTTGTTTCTTAATCTCTGTGAATTGGTTGTATCCCCAATCCCATGCTATTCTTGGATCTCTAAAGCCTGCCTTTTTAAGTATTTTACCTAAAATTTTTGTATTTTTAATTTTATAGTCCTACTAGTACTTAGGAATTAGTGTGTTTATAATTATGAAAACTCACAATCAATACCCATGATTGAAATGGGCATACTTAACATGAATTCTAAATATTTAATTTCCCTCTCCGCTTTTTCAAAATTCATCATCCCAGAATAAATTGGGATTTTATAATCTCCAACCAATTTCCGTCGCTCAATTGCCTGTTTTTTACCAATTTCGCATAGAAGATTAGCAAAAGATAAAGTAGGGACTATTAAAACGCCTAATGAAATTATTCCTCTATTATAAGCCAATAAGAATTTTATATAATCTTGATAATAAGCTCTAGCATTTCCAAATTCAGCCTCAACTTGTACCTTCTTTCTTCGAAAATCACATTTCAATCCTAATTCTTTAATAACTCTTTTTTCACACTCCCAATTTCTTAGCAAAAAACCTTCTTTAACTTTTTGATTATAATAATTTTGTTTTTCATCAAACTTAAAATCTATTTCAGTGATTATATCATTTATTTCAGATAAAGCTGTGCTTATTTCTTCTAAATCTTCAGGCTCTTGATGGAAATATTGCTTTTCTATTTTTAATTTTGGTTCTTTTTCCTCTCCTTCAATGATCTCCTCTACTTTGTAGGCATCCCGTGAAAGTTTATGGAATTTTATTAACCCATTCCTGATATTGTCGTCTCCTAAACCTCCGAATTTTTCGTTTAGCCATTTCCTAAAATCTTTTTGCTTTTTTGTTTCATATTTAATTTGTACATGTCCAACCGCGTTATTTAATCTTCTTAAAGTGGCAAATACTTCTCTGTCGTCATCAAAAATAAGTTTAATTTGACGTTTGCAACCTTTCTCAGGACTTTCAAACCATCCTTCAAAATCTCTTGAAATTGTTAGCCCCTCTTTTAACGTTGATTTACCGACAAAATGTTTAAATATCATTTAAGTCCCCTTTCCAACCAATATCTCTCAAAAAGATCGTAAAGATTCTCATAACTTCCGGTTTTTAACGCGATTTCCAAATCGCCCTGAGAAGTGTCATCGGTGATTCTCATAATATTATCTTTCCAATAACCTATTCGTGGATTTTCATCGTCTAAAACTAATTTATCTAACGCTATCTCCTTAATTTCTACCTCTTCAGGGATTCGAGCAATTGGTATTTCCAATTTGAATATTTCCGTCATAATTCCTTCGTATTCCTTTTTAGCACTCGACGCCCACTTCTGCATAGATATCAAAACACGAAGCATATAAAGCTTTCGTTTTATGCCGTTCAATCTTCACATATATCTCCTTCACCCTCGTATTCGTGTTTTTTAGATCATAATCGAGAAAGGGCAGGTTTACGTATCGTCAAACTACCCACAAACCTCCGCAAAACCCTTAATAGCGATGAATGTAATGGTAAGCCATCATGCAACCGGAAGTGCTGCTCGGCCGGCTCCTTGTGCTCGTGCTAGGTCTGGTCTTGCTCGTCAAGGGCTCGGACTTCTTCGTCAAAGCCGCAGCGCTGGCGGTCATCCATCGTGCGCGGCAAGCGGGCAATGGACAAGCGGCTCCATAGATAAGGTGCGGATAGTCCCGGTTCCATGTTTGTAAGAAGAGCAGCTGCCCGTTCGAGATGTAAGGATCGAGCGCTTCCTTTCGTACGTGCTTTTGCAGTGAAAAACCATTCATTGGACTGCGTGAGTGAGTGTTAGACCGTGGTTGGGTACAAATGAACCTTCAACGGGGTTTAACAGACCTCACACCTTTCATGAGCGGTAGACCAAACACGACCCTATACTGAGTATCTAAGACGTAATTATTT
>JAEOUI010000572.1 GCA_016839425.1 Promethearchaeota archaeon | reverse complement strand
CTGATGTTGTAGAAACGTTGAGGATTTAATTTCATCATAATAGGGATGTAAATCTCGAAAGCTTTGGTTTCTCCACGTTATCAGCTTAAATAGCAATTTTATCATGAATTTTAGAGCAGAAAGCTTACCCATTTCCACTGCAAACTGTTTCAATCGTTCTCTTTTTGAAAATTTATATCCTAAATTAAATAAATATTCAAAACCTTCGGTTACTGATGATTCATGGTGGGAGATCACTTGTTCTGGATACTTGCGGCAGAAATCTAGAAAATCTCTTTCACCTTTTGCTTGAATAAGTAATTTAGGCTTCTTATCTGACATAATAATAATATGTAATTTTTGATATTAACTATTTGCACTTTTGCAAATATTTCAAAAATGCAAACATATTTAATTCAAATACTCTTTTATTTATTTTATGAGTGGAGAAGAAGAGCAGTTAATAGAGATTTTTACATCTTTTATTGAACGGTTTACTCAAGGTATGGAAGCATTTGAATTTAAAGGCAAACAAATTGGAACGGGAATATTTTTAGTTAATTATATTGGGAAACACCCCAATTGTTCTATGTCTGAAATAGTTGAGTTTTTAAAATTGATTCCCAGTGCCGCTACTAGAAGAATTGATAAATTAGTAAACCTTGGTCTAGTAAACAGAACTAATGATGAAAAAGATCGCCGTATTGTTAATCTAAATTTATCCAAAGAAGGGATTGAACTTTATAATAACTTTTTTAAACGTCGATTGTTTGCTATGGAAATGATAAAGAGAGTTGTAGATCCAAATGATTTAGAGATTTTTTTTAAAGTTTTAAAAACTGGACTTAAATTAAATTCAAAAATTAAAGAAAAGCAGGATTCTTTGTAGTATCTTAGATAAAGAAGATAATAATTATTCTCTTCATTTTTTAATCATTTTTTCTCTCATTTTTGGGCATTCGATTTATCAAAAAAATTGAAATCATTACTAAAACAATTGAAACCACCAGAGAAAAAGTTGGAACTTCTTGAATTATTAAAAACGCTAAAAAAGTAGCAAATATTGGTTTTAAAAATGCTAATGAGAAACCTTTTGAAGTTTCTAAATATCTTAACCCTTCAAACAGCAAGTAAATCCCGATTCCTGTTGAAACAATACCTAAAAAACCAATCCAAAACCATGCACCAAGATCATAATGTAAAAAGGTTTCCATCTCGGAAGAAAAGGGTAGTATAAAGATGATGGGCAACAAGGCCAGAAATGAAGAAACGGTTGTATATTTCAGTGAAGAATTCGTGATTCCTTCTTCATTTAATTGGATTTTTTTCCCTAAAACAGAATAGAGTGCCCACATTATGGAACCGAGTAAAACTAAAAGATTCCCAATCAAGTTCTCTGATGAAAAAAAGCCCAAAAAGTTAAAATCAGTCATCAAGATAGCCACACCAACAATCCCAATAAAAATACCGATGAACTTTTGTTTCAAATTGTTTCTTTCATTTAATATGAAGATTGAATAGATAGTTATCCAAATAGGATAAGTCGTGTAAATAGTGGCAGCAATATTTGCTTGTGTGTAGGTGACACCTATGAAATAAATGACATTTGAAAGTCCAGAAGCAAAACAACTTGATATTAGCATTAATATCCAGTTATTTTTCAACATTTTCCACATTCCCCTAAGGTCCCGTTTTATAATAAGGATTATCAATAAAAAAAGACCTCCAATTGAAAAACGAAAAAGTGAGAGTGCTAATGGTCCAACCGAGCCTTGAAGTAATTTTACAATTATTTCGCTCCAAGACCACGTAAAGACTGCTATAATGAAAATAGAATAACCAAGTTTAACATTAGTTTTGTGTTTTTCTTCACTCATAACAAAGCATTTTTTTTTATATTAGCTCTTGATCAGATAGATATCCATATTTTAACTGTTTTAATCTCAAATTCTTTGAAATTAGTTATCAACTTCCGTTTATCTTTTATTAAAACCTTATTTTCCTCGGTTCTCGCATAATCTCTTTCGAGTAAATCTGTTTCAATTGCCAAATTTATCTTAAATATATTATTAAATTCAATTAAAACGTCCTTTTGTGGTTTTCCAGATGTTTCAAATAATCTTAAGATCAATAATTTCTCATTTTTTTCTACTTCTGTTTCACAATAATCCAATATGATCCGTTCTGGAAATTTAATAATCTGAAGAATTACTCGTGGATTGGGTATTTTAATAATAAACTCATCAACTTTAGTTATATTCTTAAATTTTTCCTTGAGTTGGGCTCTTGAGAATTGCTCAGAAGGACGATGATCATTAAATAGCGTTTCGGACAGAAGTGGATAATTATATTCATATCCTTTCCTCCAGGCAAATGAACCATCGAAATCATTTTCATGTATCCAAAGAGCATATTCAATGGAATGAAAACCTATATCTACATACCTTGTTTTCTCTTTTTTTGGCACTATGATCAGATGAGAATAATAATTACTGCTTGCTCGACGAGGAGTATGTAGCAAGGTAAGATACAATCCTGTCTCATTATTGCTAAAACCATATTTTGAATTATTTATTAACGTTATTCCGATGTCCTCCTCCGAGATATCAACATATTTTTGCGCTGAAAATTCCCACTTGCCTTTTTCCATCCGGGATTGTGTTATCAATGGGCGTTTGATATTTCCATAAGGGATTTCTCCAATCAAATAATCTGACTCCAAATTCAATGGAAATCTCGTCTTGAAAAGTAAATATTTGTCATTAACATTGATATCCGTCCTAAATTCAACCATATCAGAATCAGGTTTAAGAGAAATAAATTGAGAAATCTTGGTTTTCTTAAATTTGTAAATAATTTCAATTGTCTTTTTTAATGAAGAGTCTTCAACAATTCTAATCCCTTTTACCATCCCTTTTCGTATAGGGTGAGTGGTCCAAATAGTAGAAATATTCCATGCGGGAAACTTTGTTTTGTTTTCTTTATAAACATGTACGCTTATTCCATCGTCATCATTTATTAATTCCCTATTTAATTCCTTATAGAATAATGAAATGAT
>JAEOUI010000331.1 GCA_016839425.1 Promethearchaeota archaeon | reverse complement strand
TTTAAAAATTTAGTTTTTTTAAGTTGATTATTTTATTTATGGATAGTTCAGCTCAACCTTTCAATTATTTAATAGCATTTAAAGAAAAAGTAAATAGTTGTTTTAAATCAAATAAGGATCTAAAGTAGACGATAAATTATGAAAATATTTATGGTTTCCAAAATAAAAAATTGATTTTACATAAGATTTGAGCGATACGATTGTCTGAACGATTTGAAAAGAAGTAAAAAAATAAATAGGTGAATTAGTTGATTATACTTATATATAAAATAACTGGATAAAGATACATTGAAAGAACTGTACGAAATTGGGTTTGTATTCCGTGGGTTCGTCATCGTTCATCACAGTTTTAAACCCTTACCCAAATTGACCGGTAAGGAGTTTCAAGCAAAAAAAGATTTGAGAGGGGCTTTTGTTTCTGCAATAAGTTCTTTTGTAGAAACTGCCTTCAATAATACTTCATTGGAATATTTGGAGTCCGGAGATGTCTTATTCGCTTTTAAAATGTCAAAGATACAATCAGCTGACAACCACGAAAAGGAGCCGATTATTTTATATGGACTTGTAGAGAAAAAAAAAAAATCTGATAAGCTCGTAAAAAGGTTTATCGAAAAAATTGATCCGCTCATGCTCTTGTTTATCCAAAAATATTCAAACAAGGATTTTTGTGAATTAAATCAATTTGAAACATTTAAAAAAAACATCATTGCGTATTTTAAAAGCACGACTTGAGAATTTATAACGATATTATTCAGAAAGATTCAATTATTGCTCTTTTAGAGACCAACCTCTCGGAGCGCTGCGAGAATATTTTATAATACCATTTTCTTTCAAAGAATTAATTTTTTGTTCAATTTTTTCTTTTTCATAACCTTTTTTAGCAATTGCTTCGATAAAATCGATTTTAGAAGATATCAATTGATTTTCTTCTAAGTAATTTAAAATATCCTTTTTTAAATCATCGTTTACTATATTTTTATTTTTACTGTCAATTTCAAATTCTGAAATATCTTTTTGTAAAGGTACATTATTCTCTTGAGATTCGATTTTTATTTCAATAACATCAGATATATTTATTTCCTCATTATTTATAGAAGAACTTTCCTCTTTAGAATCTATATTGATTATAGGAAAGTCAATTTTTTCATACTTCAACAAATTTTCAGAATTTAAACCTTTTATTTCAACATCAATTTCTTGATCTGAATATCCAATATCGTGTAATCTTGTTTTTACAAGATCTAAAATTGGCATTGCTTTTAATTCGTTGAGAATGGCAATTAAATGATCCCTGATGTTTGTTGCCACGATTGCGGATTGATGTTCTTCGTCTATCAATTTTTTTATTGGCATATATGGTTTTTTTATTTCAGGGATGTTTAATATCGGCTTTTTTCCACTTTCAAAATCATATATATTCCTCAATGTACGATCATATCCTCCAAAAATGACATGCTTCCTCCCATCCTTGGTATCAATAAATGACGTGATTGTCTTTATAGAAGATTTAGTCTTGGATTTCCATTTTAAGGAAAAATCACTGGAATTTAGTTTAATATTTTCATAAACTCTTAATGAACCATCGGCACAGCCTATAAGAAGCTCGCGTGAGTTATCACCATCTATATCTTCAATTAAAGCAGATATGGGGCGACTATTTCGGATGGCTATATATTTTAATTTCTTTCCATCTCCATTTAAAATCTTTACATGAGAGTCGTCGGTACACGCAATTATTTCATTATAACCATCGTTAGTGACGTCTCCTAGCTTTATATCGTTAATTTGGGAGAATAATTTCGCTTGCCATACGATGTTAGGGACACCATCCTCAATATGTATGAATTGAAGCAATCCTTTTTTCGTTCCAACGATTAATCCAAATACTTGATTTCTTTCGCCAGTTAACTTTAAAAATCCAGTACATACGCTTGTTACCCAAGATCCATAATATAATATTACATCAGGAGTTATAGACGATAAAGATTTAAAGATACGAATGGTTTTATCTTCACATCCCATTACTAGCGCAATATTTCCGTCAGAATATAAGTTTCCTGCCGTACAACAAATAATTTTCGTTCCTGATTTATAATGTTTTAACCCCAATAATTTATGTTCTTTATTATCAATTTTTAACACTACAAAACTTCCATCCCCAGAACCTACTAGAATCTCTTCGCAGCCATCACCCGAAATATCGATTGAATGGCTACAACGACACCAACCATCAAATGATATCTCGTCTAAGATGTTTACATCAAGAGACATCAAGTAAAAGTTTTTATCGTGCCCACCAAAACACAAATAAGTGTCCTTTTTACACTTGACAGTAGAACATGTCAATACTGCTTCAGGACATTCAAAAACCCATTCTTGATGAAATCGCTTCTTGATGGTCATTTGAAAAAAATCATTCCGTGCTAGTAGGATATGCTAATTAATTTAAACCTTAATCTAATAAGAACTCAACGAGTATTTAATTATTGCGAAATATTTAAAAAAAAATAAAAAAAAAAGAAGATTTAATAGCTTAATTGAGCTTCGCTTGGGCTATAGTCTCCCGAGCCAGTGATCTCATAAGTAATTTCAAGTCGTTCCTCTTCTTCAAGCGTGTCGATTGACCATTTTAAAGTATCTTCACCGACTTCGTCAGTTATTTCTGGTTGCATGCTGTAATTTCCGTATTCGAAATTATCTGGTACTTTATCTAATAAAACTAGGTCGTTGAGTGTCATATTACCGATATTTTCGATGGTAAGGATAATCCTGTATTGACCTAAACTACCAATGGCTTCGATTTCCTTTCCAACCCTCAAGCGCCTTCTAATGTGCAAGGCTTCTATGACCGGTACTTCTGGCCTGTACTCGAGTTCGTTGCTTAGAGGATAAGTATTCGCAAGACAAATTACTTCAGATTCAAATCTGGCGTCTTTAGATGGTTTAACGCAATGAATGGGATATATCGCTTCAAGAGTGGATTCGGGTTCAAACATGCCCGTACTGCTATTCTTCAAGTCTTTAAGAGCAATATTAAGAACGCCTCCCTCAAAACTGACAGCGCTTGGCTCTAGCTCTACTTCTCCGTCGTTAAGGAACAATTTTATCTCATCTGAAGAGGGGGGCTGATATTCTTCAGTAAAGAATTGTTGTTGTACGGTAACTTCGTCCAATGGCGCAGATCCATTGTTTACAATCTTGACAGAAGAATAAACATCCTTCTCCTTGAATGTAGGTACTTGTATTAAATTTTCTAGACCTTCTCGAACCATACCAGGTTCGATTTCCTTTAAGCTATAGATAACATCGCTCGTGATACTTGCTATTGATAACTCAACATCAGTAATGGCGATCGTACCATTCACGATAGTCATGAAATTTGGCATGACGCGAAATTCGAGCTTCTTTCTAAAAGATGGATAATCTTCTGATTCTATTGTCCAAGGTTTGGAGTGAAATTGAGCTCCTGCAGGTAATCTTGGTACATCGCCTGGATCGATGTCAACTAACTTATTTGATTCGTCGTCGGGTGAATACACATCTGCGTTAAAAAGTTCTACGATAAATTCAGAACTATTTTCGAAGACTAATTTACAATCCCACACTTCAGGCTCTTCGTCTCTTTCAATAATATCTACATAGAACTTGTTTCTAGTATAGGCGTCAAATTTGTCGATATCTAATCCTCCGGAGAACGAGGAAGCTGCTTGGTACGAGACTTCAATAGGTCCGGTTTTTACGGCTTGGATCGACGAAACTTGTATCGTTGCCGTAAATGTTAAGAGTTCTGTTGTCTTAGGATCGATTTTATCGATGTTCCAGATTAGTTCGCCACCAGAAACTTCTGCCCTACCAACGCTAGTGTCTTTGATGGTCACATTTGAAAACTCGGAAAGAATGGTTTTTACAACCTTAACATTAGCAATTGCTTTTTCAAACTGGCTTCTCAAGGCGATGACGAATGTTACCGTGTTTTCTTTATCAATCGAAATCCCGTAGGACTCTAAAGAATATTCACCAGCTGTACCACCATCGTAAAGATCCTCGTCTTCGTCTTCGAGGTCTTCGTCCATGTCTTCATCAGCAGAAGAACTCGATTCGATGGTTTCGGTTCCGCTCGTCTTGCTTTCTAATGTGAGCAAGTGAGATTCGATGTCCTTGATGTTCAAGATGTTTTCAGCATCTGGGAGAGTATTTACATATTCTTTAACGATTAATAAGTTTTTAGCTTCCCCTGCGATTTTAAAATCTCGAGAGTCAATATTATTATCGTCGTCCGTACCTAATTCTCGAATCTGTATTTGGTCCGATTTTAGATTTGTTTCCCCGATGTTTTTCAAAGTAATGTCAATATCCCATATCCTATCTACTTTACTTGGATTTTCAACATTTAATTTTCCGGCAAATCCAATAGATTCTATATTTACATCGTGATCCTGTTTGACTTTAACATCTTCTATAATCTTAACGAGAGCTAACTTACCTCGGCGATTTCCATCTTTTAGGAGTATTTTTCCTTCAAGTTCTCCCGTATCCTCATCGTATGTCTCGATAAATGGCGTGGAAGTGTCCCTATCTACGAGTTCAACGTACCCTTCATCCATATCGATGCTTTTCATGCCTTCTGCTTCTAACGCCTCGTCCTTGTCTTCTGCGTCCCAACCCATAGTCTTGGAAGAGGTGGAAGTAGGAGGCCTAGTATCCTCACCTTTCTTTTTTCTCGCCA
>JAEOUI010000330.1 GCA_016839425.1 Promethearchaeota archaeon | reverse complement strand
TAGAGTTTTATTAGAAAATTTTTTTTTGACTAATAATCCCGATTTTTCGAGCTTGCGAACATATTTTGTTATGGTATTTGAATGCATGCCAAGTTCCCGACACAACTGTGTTCGCGTGACGCCTTCGTTATTTTTAAGGAAGTATTTAATGATTTTTTGCCCTTTTTCCTTTCCTAAAAGATGGATTGCCTCATCGAGATCTTGGTTTTCGCTCGAGGCGAAATAAACTTCGTGATTGCTGATCTTTTTTTTTCTTATGAATCCAAACTTTATTAAAATGTTTATGTGCCATCCAACAACGGGTATGTTCAAGTTCAGCCCCTTTAATAATTTTGAAAAGTATGTACCAGGATTTTGGGCGATATAGTCGTATATGTTCCTTCTGTTCTCGTTTAACAAAACGTCCTCGCGTGTGAGTTTCGACCCGTCAACTATTAAATTTTTTTTTACGAGAGATTGAAGGATGCTCTTGATCCCAGCATCGTTTATATTTGTAGAGCCTTTTGCAAATCTCGAATTGATGTATGATACTATCTCGTCGGCTTTAAAATATCGATTTTCCTTGATGTATTCTTGGACCAATTTTAATACCGTTCTTTCTTCCGTTAAAAGCGTTCGAGACATGTTTTGCGTTGACTCCGTTAGTTTTAAAGTGTATATTTCTTCATTTTTGA
Organism: Promethearchaeota archaeon; assembly: GCA_016839425.1. Next base: position 1,568 of record JAEOUI010000330.1, on the reverse strand, counting down.
CAAGATGTCATCAATAATTTCTCGTCTTTCGTGTGGTGAAAAGCAAAACATTTCTTTAAGGAATTGTTTTTTTTCTTCCATATTTAATCCTAATTCGTCTACCTTACTTAGAAATTCCTCTGATATTGACGACATTAGAATGCCCTCTTTTAATGTGCTTATTTTTTGAGTCGACTGGTGGTCGAATAGTTGGAGCAGAATGTCTTGGTTCGTAGATTCGGATATTAATTCAATAGATGATTTTCTTTTGCTTTCTTTTTTGGGTGATTTTCCTTTTAGGTGTTTAAAACTTAACGAATGGAACTTGTCTGGGTAGATAGTTGCAGCAATTATGGAGCCTACAACACCGATAAATATCGAAATTAAAAAAATTAAGATTAGAGGATCAAAATTCGTATTGATAGGGGATATTTCCATAATATCGTCGTCATTACCGTAAAAAGCATTATCATTCAACTGAGTATTGTACGAGTTTTGGATTAATATGCCAATCTTGTTGTCATAAATGACATTTTCAGATATATTAGTGTTATTGCATTCCTCTAAAGTAATACCAGTTTCAATGTTATCCCCAATTTTATTAATAAAAACCAAGGAAGAATTACTTTTTTTCAAGAAGATTCCATTTGAGTTGCTGTAAACGCTGTTATTCTGTAAAATGGTGTTTGAACAATTTTCTAAAAGCACTCCATTGATTCCATTTGATTGAATTGTGTTTTCCACGATAGTATTATTTAAAGATCTTTGTAAGTATATTCCATGTTCTTTGTTGTAAGCAATAGTATTTCCTGAATAGATGTTATTATTTGAAATCTGCCCTTCCGTGTTTTCTTCCAAGAATATTCCACTACCTTGGTTATTAGATACAATATTATTTGAAAAAATGTTATTAGAATTCTGCTCAAAATAAATCCCGTGATAATCGTTATAACTTGCGTTGTTTTCTTGGATTGTTGTTTTATTGCACTCCCGTGTCCTTATGCCATAATAACCGTTTTGGTTTACAATGTTTTCTTGGATTGTTATGTTATTGCTCTCAAAAACTCCAATCCCGTAATATCCATTATTATTGATGATATTGTTCTTAATAGTGATATTACATGTGGACATACCCATTATAATTCCTGCACCGTTGTTCGAACAGTTATTATTGATTAATACTCCGTTTGATACATTGATCAATCTAATGCCCGCATAGAGATTTCTGATGTGAGGGTAAAATGTTGCGTTAATAAATGTGCAATTTTCGATTCTAAAATGCACGGTAGAGAAAGCTATAATTACTAAATCGTTACCCCCATTAATAATTAAATCCTCTATGACATACGGATCGCTTTCCGTCCCCTCTCCCGTGCAATTTCCTGCGGCTCTGAAAGCCTGCCACCCGTCGTTTCCATTAATAATAATGGGAGATGACAATGAATGTGGTCTTGGCGTAATGATATCAATATCGTTAAAATTTCGAAATTCAATTGTAAATGTATTTGAAAAATAGAAATAATTTAAGAACGATAATACTAATAGCAATATTAAAAATTCTTTTTTTTTGATCAAGGGAACATCAATAC
>JAEOUI010000329.1 GCA_016839425.1 Promethearchaeota archaeon | reverse complement strand
GCCATGCTTTTTCGTTAAGATTTCAATAGCTTCTATGCTTTCTTGCTTGTCGTCTATATAGATTCTCAATTTTGAATCTTCTAATTCTACGCATCCTTCAGGTAATTGAGATATAGGTTCCCATTCAGTTTCTTCAACAGTTTCACCAAAAACATTTGATGTTTTTGACACGGCTCCAAATAATTCAGATCCAATAATTAGGTTTTGCCTATTGAAATTTTTCGGAAGGGTATTTTTTAATATCTTTTCCATAATTGCTTTCTTATCACTTTCGCTTAAGCCCCTAGATCTACTCGATATACTCCCAGAGGAGTAAGGAATATAAGTTGGCTTAGGAGCATGACTTTTCGATGCAGGGGTAGATCTTGAAATTGAAGGTTTTGAATTTGAAACATCATCTTGAACTCCTTTCTTTTGAAGTTCTTGGAGAGCAGGTGAAAAATATGCTTCTTCCTCTTTGGTTTCAGCTTTAGTTTCGCCTCCATCAAGAACATCTCCAAATCTTTCTGGAGTTTCCCTTTCTATGTTTCTTACATATCTCATATCTTCCATTTTCTCAGTAACTTCCATTGATTCCAATCGAAATGCTCTTAAAAATTCGGTTGGTTCGTCTCCTTGATCAACTGAGACTATCTTACATCTATGAAAAGCTGCTTGTTTTACTAGTTCTTCTTGAAGAGCGCTTGCAACTCTAGAGCTGATAAATCGTTTTCTAACTGGAGATTTGGCTCCTTTCCAAATAAAGATTCTTCTTATGGGTTCGTTAACAATTACTAGAACTTCTTCTGGATGTAATGCAGATTGAAGGTCCTCTTGGGGGGCTTGAATTCTAATTCTATCTCCTGAATCATCGAGCGTAAAGACCATGAAAAAATCGTATTCAGACATGTTTACCACCTATATTATCTTATTTTATTTACCATAAATTATGAGTATTAGAATTAATGCAATAAAAAATTAAACGAGAGCATTAATTTATTCATTATATACGTATGATATGAATAAAATAGAACTTATTTAAAAATTTATATTCACCTAGCTTTTTTTGTTGCAATAGAACAAAGGATTTTGAATTATTAGTAAATAACCTTTTTATTGAAATGTAATTTTATAATTATAATCATGTCAACCATACCAAAATTATTGAAGTTAAAGGATTATGTTACTTTACTTGGAACAACATTAGGTCTCATGGCTCTTATTTCGGGAATTATTGGGGGATTAGGTCTAGTTTCTTTAGGATTCTTTTTACTTTCATTAACATTAGGTACAGATCTTTTAGACGGTTATTTAGCACGTAAAACGGGAACAATAAACGAAATTGGTAAACAACTCGATTCTTTAAGCGATTCCTTAACATTTGGTATTGCTCCTGCAATGTTGACTTTTGAAGCCTTTCGAACTGGCACAACGATTGATATTATTTTAGGTATAGGTTGTGGATGTTTTGCTATAGGAGCGATATTAAGATTAGCAAGATTTAATATTTCAGAACAACCAGGTTACACAGGAATACCCACTCCTTTAAGTGGATTATTTTTGATTATATTTTTCTATGCAAATTATTTCTTAATGATTGCCACAGGAGAAACATTTTTACCCATTCCCTCTACGATTATCATCACGATTTTAATGATCTTATTTGCTTGGTTTAACATTACAACTCATATATCTTTTAAAGAAAAAGGCAAGGCCATCTATATTTTATTTATCGTGCTTGCACCATTATGTCCCTTCTTTACAATACTAAATATTGTTAATATATCATTAGGTATTGTCGAAATTTCTTTTGCAAGCTCTTATTTCTTTTTCTTTGCTTGCCTCGTAGAACTCGTATTTATTGCCTATGGATTTTATATAAAATTTAAAAAATCCTAGAATTACTTCACATTTATATTATTTTTTGCTAAATAAATGTTGTTTCCAATTTTCAATTGCATTGAAAATCTGTTTTTTATCAGAATCGTTTAAGAAATTTGGATTTTCTTTGTAATTATTGATACAACTTCGAATATTGTGAAGTGTTACAGAAAATCCTTTTTTTTCAAGAACTAATTCAGCAACCTTATCCAATTGTTCGCTAAATTCCGTTCCTTTTAGGAAATTAAAGGATTCCACTAACGAGTTAAAAGCATTATTGATTAAAGTACCCCCAAGATCGTCTGGATCTGGATAAACTTTAGATATAAATTGATTTTTTATAATAGGAGTTGTTTCGATATCTGGGGAGATAGTTTCTAGGGGCTCTTCTAATCCTATTTTAGGAGATAAATCAATTGAATTCTCTCTTGTAATTGATATTTCTGATTTTAATTCTTCTGATAAAGATTTTTTTATATTTATTTCTTGAGAAGGAAGAGATGGTATGGTTGTAGGTTGAGCGATCTGATCCAACTTAGGAACAATCTGGGAGGAAGGTGAAAAAGTTTCAATTCCACTACCAGACCATAATTTTTCTATTATCTTATTAAAAATTTTAATTAAGGGAATAT
>JAEOUI010000571.1 GCA_016839425.1 Promethearchaeota archaeon | reverse complement strand
TTTTAAACAATTTGAAGTGAAAGAACTCTTAACTAAGGAATAAAAAATAATAAAAACTAATCAATCTATATATTCTTTCCACACTTTTTACACTTATTTGAGTCAATAGGATTTTTAAATCCACAATAAATACAAGCTACCACATCTTCATCAGAATCGTTTTCTAACTCATCTTCCACCTCAGTATCAATTTCTTTTTCTCCTGTTTTATTTCTTTTAGACTCTAAGTCCTTTTTGCGTTGTTCTTTCGAGGTTGCCGACTTCTTGGAGTCTTTTGTTTGAAGAGCTATTTTTGCTTTATCTGGTTTTTCTCCAAACTTTTTATCAACATTTTTGCGACCTACTTCCTCAGCCAATATCCACAAATCATTAATCGAAGGATATAATTTGTACTTCTTTTTATATTGCTTAAGCAACTTTTTTGCTTCACTAGCCTTGAGATCATATGCTTTTATATCGCAAAAATCAATTAGTCGGGCAATAAGAAAGCCTAAATCTAATTCTGGTTTCGTTTTACACATAGGACACGCTTTATTTCGACTCAAGCTAAAACTCCAACCACAATCCTTACAAGTATAATGAATATCCATGCTGAGTTCTTTTGAATTATCAACACTCTTATCCTTTACAACTTGATCAACACCGCCAGAAGGCTTTACTCTCTTCTGTGACTCTGGATCGTCATTTGGTTTTTTCTTCTTTGATTCTTTTTTCGTCATTTGTATTTTTACACCTCTTAATTCCTTTCTTTTGAATTTAAAAAAACTCGACTAAATTTTCGTTTTGAATATCAAAATAGGTTCTTTATTCTAAATTAAGTTGAAGTTTTATAAATAAATTTATTTATAGTGGATCTTTATAATTAGTGAATCTTCTTTTTAATCAAAATATTTTTGATTAATGAGGTCTGCTAATGTCTTATAATAGAAATAACAATAGATCAAATCAGAATTATCGACGATCTAACAAAAATAATAGAAGCCATCAGTCCAGCAAGCCCAATTACGATGATCATAATGGTTCAACGCTTATCGTAAAAGATTGGAAGGATAAGGACAAATTCATCAAGGATGCCATCTTTGCGTTCTCTGGAGGTCAAAGATCCTTACTAATTAAGGGTGAAGGAAATGAAATATCAACAGCCGTTGAAATTGCAGAAACATTGAAGAAACGAATGTATCCGGGTATTGAAATAGCTGAAGTAAATTTAGGCAGCCGACCTTTTTATGATAGAAATAAATCTAATAGATATAAAAAAAGTAATAATAACAACAACAATTTCAAGAAAGATTTTGTATCTAGAATTGAAATTTTATTGAAAACTAAATCAATCACGTAATTTTAATGACCACGTCTAATTTTGAAAATTTAGGCCCTTTAATGCAAGAAGAAAGAACCCCTGCAATTTGTGAGATTTGCAAGAATTACATCTACCGACGCGTGTATTATGATGAGAATTCGAAAGAAAAAAGAAAGATAATATTTGTCTGTAAAAATTGTCTTGAAAACGGCAAGGATTAACTATTATTAATAAGAACTTGTTTTAACTCTTTTTATTGCTGTTCCTTATTTTCTCGCCTATTCTTTAAGTACTTGTCCCAGTTGAAGCCCATTATGAAATACATCACGGTGATGGTAATAAGCATCATTATGGCTTCAGTAATTATGCTACTAATATCACTTGTATCTACTCCCGTGGCTAAGAATCCAAGCGCTATCAATATAGGCCAGAGACAATAAAGAAGAGTGGTGAAAGTCTTGCCTGCCCAACCGGGAATGATACACTTCCAAAAAGGATATTTTAGCATGCCTAATGGGAGAAATAATATGTCATCAGGAAGTGGCGTAAGAGCAAACAGAAATACATACAGTGGAGCACGTTTTTCATTTTCTAAGAGAACTTTTCCAAACCCATCAATATTTTTAAGCAATTCAGAGTGGGTTTCGTCAGCTAATTTTTTAGCTCCATAGCCTATAGCATATCCCGTGACTTCTCCTAAGGCACATCCGAGTCCTGAAAAGATGGTAAGTACTAATATCTCTCCCCAAAAAGAACCATTTACTAAAACTTCTTGAAGAATTAATCCGCGTCCCAAATATTTTAAGTAAACCGAGTTAGAAAGGGAAAATAGAACGAAGGGAAACGGGATTGGAAAGCCTACTGATGCAGAACCCAAAAAGCATATACCTACAGCAATTAATACTGCCCAGTAATAATTTACTCCTTCCGTTAAACTTGCCATTCCACGCCTAAAATCAATAGCTGCTGCTTGGAATTCAGGGATGAAAAAGAATGCCGCTAGATATGAAATTATTGCGATGTAGAAAAACAAAAAGACTATTGATAATTTCTTTGGGACTGCCATTGTTAGACACCGTTAATTCTTTTTTCTGATAAATTTTGTATTTAATCCGTTTGTAGCTTTTAGTACAAATTCAAGATCATTGATCTCAACTTGTCCTACCTTATTAACTTTATTGGGCATTTCCATGTCTTCTAATATAATTATTAATTCATCTGTTTTGGGATTATATATGATTTCTCCCTTTTCGACAGGCTTTTTTGCTCTTGTTAAATCCGGGCCTTTTCGTATTCCCACAGCTGGAATAGTCCAATAATTTTTTATGCTGAATGTTGGTCCAAATCTTCCCCTCATCACGAAGGGCATCTTGTCAAGTATTGCATCTGCAGACCCGGGGGCTAAATGCCTGATTATGGTTCCTTTTAAAGCGCCAATTCCAAACAATTCAACAGAAATCGAAACATTTCCTTGAGACATGAGTTATCGTAATATTAAATCAATGAACCTATAAATATTATATCAAAATTCTACAAGTTATTAGCACTAAAGGAGTTAAAATCTATGATAGAAAGATTTAAATAATAGTTAAATGATATATCTAGTTGGACAATAGTAAACAATAGTGCATTGGTTAGAATCATCATTAATTTAAACGTTGTGGATATATTGGAACAAATTTTCTCCAGATTTACGTTTTAAAGGAACCTCATGAATACCATGCTAATCGCTAAGGTTTTTTTCCAATATTTTTTTTAATCCATCATTCAGACCGATCTTGGATCTATGAACCTTGATTCGTAGAATTAATATTTCTTTGATTAAAATGATAGCCTGGGATAATTAGCAACGATTTTCCGGCTTTATAATGTAATATGTAATAATCAGTCATACTTTAGTAATTTTCCGAACGTAATACCTCGTGGTTTAAAATCGATTCTGAGAATTACTATTGTCTACCTTTTTTTTTTAATTTTAGAAATTTATCTAAATCCTCTCTATAATCAATATCATAAAAACTTATGTTATCAGTTATTTCAATTGTCTTATATTTTTCTCCCCTGAGTATGAAATCATTAATTACTTCTCTTAGCGTTGAAAACTTCAAACCTTTTCCAGCTTTCTTGATCTTTTTGACCATATCGTGAGAAAAAATAAAAATTGGAATCATTTGATTTACTGATTCCTTATTAATAGTGCTTTTTAACTGTACTTTTCCAATATTTAAGGTCTTATTCTCAATTCCCCTTTTCTCAAGTTCAATGACTGAGATCTCTTTTTCAGCATGAATCTCCAACAGTTCAGATGTTAATACCTTCCTATAAAAGATTAAGATCGCATGCTCCAAGAAACCCCTATTGGATTTTATGTTATCACAAATCTTTTTTAAAGATTCAAACTCAAAATAGGTGTCTCCAGGTATTACAAGGTAATATCGATTTGATTGAAATAATTTCTTATCTTTGGTAAACTCTAAGAAAGAATAAAGAGGTCCCGAATTACAATTTGGTCGTGCATCAATTATTTTGAGTATTTCTTTAAAATTGGGGAACTCTTGTATGTATTCACTTATGTGTTCTTGAACTTTTTCAGCTAAATGTCCCACGACTACTATAATTTCTTTTACTTTTAATTTATGTAACGATTCAATCGTGGTTCTTAAGATGGATCTAAAACCCAATGACTTTGATTCAATAAGAGGTTTTGGATAAATAGTACTTATCTCTCCTAGCCGGGTGCCTTTTCCCGCGCATAAAACGACCCCTACTAAATTTAAATTCTGATCATTCACGGGTGGTGACAATAGTATTACCTTCCGAGTCAATAATTATGGTATGCTCTTGTTGCGCTACTGGAGCTCCCGATCTTTCGACCAGAATTGGGTAATTGGTAATTATCTTTTTTCTTAAAAAGCTATCAATGGTTTGATTTATCTTGTTTTTTGGAATAACATCATGCAATTCTAACAAGCGTGGAGAAAAGGGTAATCCTTGGGTTAATTTTTCAATTTTATTCATATAGGCTTGCTCTTGATATGGAATGTTCTTTTTTACTCTTTTTACAAAGCGAAAAATATAGGATTCTTTTCCATTTTGGACCTTTCCCACTCCTGAAGTTGTAAAAGGCTCGCAAGCGTATGCGTCCCCTGGTTTTAGTACTTGATTATGAATTGTTTCTTTATAATTTGGAATAAATGGTCCCGCATGAAGATTAAATTGCTTGAGTTCATGACCTCCAAGATTAACTATAGGTCTCAATCCTTTTAAGAGAATTTTATCCGCAATAACTTCTCCTAATTCATATAACTTGGTTCCTGGTTTAAATAAGTTAATGGCTGCTTCTAAACCTTCATTTGCCGCATCGATGAAATTTTGAAATTGAGGGGCATCGTCTAAATTAAGTGTGAATGCGGAATCTGCAATAAAGCGCGCACTATGTGAGCCTATATCTATTTTTAGCAAGCCACTTTCGGGAATTACTTTATCATCATCTATTTTAGGGCTATAATGGGCTGCAATCTCGTTCAATGACATGTTAATCGGGAATGATAATTCACAACCTTGCTTTATAATCTCCTGTTCACATTGATTTGCGACTGTAAGAAACAA
>JAEOUI010000570.1 GCA_016839425.1 Promethearchaeota archaeon | reverse complement strand
TTAATTTTCTCAAGTTTTTCATTGATAAAGGTGCTCTAAGAGCAACGGCTTTTATGAGAAAATTCATAATGGAAAAAATACGAACTACTGATGAAAACTTTCTCTTATCTCTCATAAAAGAGAATCATTTGATATATTTTACTGAAAAGGAAATAGATTTAATGTTTATACATGTTGAGCCCATTCAATATTCAAATTTAATGAATAAAGCAATGGTGTATAACTATTTTGCAAATTTTGGTTCAGAAAAGGCCAAAAAATCCTCAAAGAATTTGATTAAAGAAGCATTTTCAAAGGGGTCAATTAGAGAGATTATAGCATTTACTCAGAATGATTATTTGAATCATTTTAACGATGAAACTTACAGAGAAATCGTAAAAGATGCTTTTACAAATGTAGAGTCTATAAATGATATTAACCATTTAAAGAAACTTAAAGCATTAATTAGACCCAAAGGTGAAAGAGTAAAAGTTTTGCTAACTGAACTTGTTCGGAAATCTTTAATTTCTGGAGATCCAGAAATTATTAGATACATGTATCTATATAACTATTTCTCTTATTTAACTACGAAAGAACTCAATGAACTAATGGATAAATATAACCAACCCATATTTAGAAATGCTGTCAATTACTTGAAAAATGCTAACAATAGAAAAAGCAGCATGATAAAAAAATTCCTTACTCATTTTCATTCTGTGCGTCCATTAGAAGTGTCTCTAGCAACAAAAGAAATAATCAAACAAAGTACTTATGAAGAATTATATAGGTTCTTGTATAATAATGCCTTTTCTTTCCTGACACAAGAGGATATAAAAGAGCTAACTAAAGATGATAAATCTGAATTTAAGCAATTTTATGTAATCCTCAATAATCAAATGATTTACGTTGATACTAAATCTTGCTTAAGTCTATCTAATCATAATATTACTGATTTGAAACACATTAAAGGATTGGAGAATTTAAAGAATCTTAAAATGCTGGATCTGCGAGATAACAACATCTCAGAGCTCAATTCGTTAGATAAGCTAAGTTCCCTCAAAAATCTAAGAATTGGTGGAAATCTATTATCAAAAGAATTAACAACTTATTTAGGAGGTATTGATCGATATGGTTATGCCATAAAACCTCAAAAATTTATTGAATACTGTCGTCTAAAAGAACAGGGCAAACTCTCAAAAATCGTAATTAATGGATATGAAAGAGAAGTAATAGGTGATGTATTAAATCTTAGAGGCGAAAAAATAAAGAAATTCAGTGATATCAAAGGAATTGAAAAATTAAACGGAATTAAATTCTTAGATTTGAGTTATAATGAATTACATGATCTTACTGGTTTAGAAAAAGTATCATCTCTTAAATGTCTAAAATTACAACATAACAAATTGAACATTATTGATACTCTTGGTAAATTGCATAACCTCGAAGAATTAAGCATCTTTGGGAATGATATTAAAGACATTTCTCCCCTTGATTCCTTGAAAAATCTTAAAATATTAGATTTTGATAAGTATCGAAGATTAGCTGATTCCACATATTTCAAATATCTTACTAATTCATTGCTGAAAAAACAAAAAATTGATATCTGTAAGAGGAATAAAATCTCCGGTTATTCTACATTTACTACTCAAACAATTATATCGTTTATTATTAAATCTCTTTCTGAAGAAAAATTAAGAGATGAGATTAGAAAACTCGAGGAAAAATTATTATTTAAGGCATTCGAGGATGCTATAAAAAAGATTTTAATAAATAGGGATGAAAAAGTTGAAAACATTCGATATAATAGATCCAATAACCAAATACAAATATTAACATCTGATAAAACACGTACTTTTGAATGTAACTTCGATTTTGACAAAAAATCTTTAATTGAACCAAAATGGAACTGTAATTGTAAAACTGGTAAAGCAAAGGGATTTTGCTCTCATTTTTGGTTGGTTGTTTTTTATGCCTTAAAAGCTAACTTGATAAAAATGGAAGAATGGGTTTTTACAGGCCTACCAAAAAATTTTGAAGAAGAATTAAAAAAAATTGAAATCCTAGGAGGTAAGGATGGAAAAACCAGAATGATAAACCCAGAAGTAGATGATTACCTCTTGCTTAAATATCTAAATTCAAATATGGTTATCAAGGAAGGAACCATTAAAAAAATCGAAATTAAAAAGTTTTTACATAATAACAATCCAGTACGCTATGCAATTTATAATTTAGAATGGGTATCGATTTATCCTCAAGTAAACGAGAAGGAAACCAAAATATTAGAAGCGTTGAATTTAAAGGTTGCCATTAACATACATCGAAGGAATTTCAACACGATTAACGATAAGATAACAGGGATGGGAATAGTGCAGCAAGATAATGAATTAGGTTTAATATTGAAGGTTCTTAATACTTTGGACGTAATCGTTGATAAGTCAAGAAAGAAACGAAAAAAAAAGGAAAAACTGGACTTTAAAAAAATAGAAGAGTACAAGTAAGAATAAATTCTCTTTTATCATTCTCTAATTATCTCTATATTTTTTAACTCTTTTCTATTAATATAATTGATTACAACATTGAAAAAATGACAGAAGAAGAATTTTCCAATTGGAATCAGACTTATACATATGAAAGGAACTTATTCCAACAGTCAAAACAAACTAAAGGGACTCTTCGATTTGGGTTAAATCGAGTAATCGTCTCAGATATATCCAGTCAATTCTATTCTGAAACAGATTTGGTTAAAAAATATGAAGAAGGAGAAATAACAACTATTGATATGGAAAAGGGAACTCAAGCTCATGATTCAATGAGCGAGGATTACCAAAAAGTAAGCTTAAAAGAAGGCTGGAAGAAAATCCTGCTCGAAGATGAATATTGGGTTGCTGAATTTCCATTTGCCGCAATAATTAATGATGTCATTGTAATTGGAAAACCAGATTTGGTTATATTTAAAAAAGGTATTCCTGTTTTGCTGTTTGAATATAAATTTACCACACATCCCGAACCTATCCCTGGGGTATCTAATGAATTGAGGGGACAATATCGTAATCGACATGCCCAAGCACAAGCATACTGCTTAATATTGAATAGTTTAGGATTTAATACTGATTTACTCTTTTATATTATCATTGCATTTCAGCCAAAAATGATTGATAAAAAGAAAGAGATTAAAATCATTCCTTTTAAAATAGTGAAACAATTTGAAGAGAAAAGTTTGCTAGAAAATGACCAGAGAGTTTTTGACTTTGGTGAAATAAGGGGATATAGTTATTTATATGAACATAAAGAAGCTCTTAATCATATAGCTTGGGCTCTAGATTTTTGGAAAGGAAATCGAGAGATAGGATTTTTTAAAGGTTAGGTATAAAGTTAGTTTATTCTTCTATTTTTTTTTGAATAATATCAATAATATGGTTAAAACTAATTAATAATTATCTACGAATTTTCTCTTCAAACCTTAAAGTTATGAACTTTATTTTCCTCTAAATTTTGCAGGTCGTTTACTAAGGAATGCTCTTGTTGCTTCTCTAAAATCACGAGTTTGTGCAATTAATCGATTATTTTCATTTTCTAAATCCAAGGTTTTTACCAGAGACTCTCTAAAATAAGAATGCATTATTTTTTTCATAAAATTTATAGAAACACTAGGACCTTTTGGAGGCATTAAGTGCATCGCTTGTTCTCTTGAATATGTCATCAACTCATCAGGAGGGAGGACTTTATTTACTAAACCTAATTTTTCAGCCTCTTGTGCCGTTATTTTATCACCAATATAGATTAATTCTTTAGCTTTTTGAAAGCCTATTAAGAATGGAAGTGTGAAATGTGTACCAAATATAGGCAAGACAGCATTTCTTACATAATAAAACCCAATCCATGCATCTTCAGACATAAAAATAAGATCTGCTCCTAATAGACTCATGCTTATAGCAGAACCAATAGCAAGCCCGTTAATGGCAAGTATTATCGGTTTAGGAAAATCCCAGAATTTTAAACTTAGTCTTTTTTGTGTCACATCAGATAAATCAATTTCATGCATAATTTCGTGAGAAATATCCGCGATATTTGAGAAATAATCACCAGAAGAAAAAGCATTCGCTTCTTTACAACCAGT
>JAEOUI010000328.1 GCA_016839425.1 Promethearchaeota archaeon | reverse complement strand
TTTGATATAACATTCTTTTGGCTTTCTTTTTTCTCTTTTATCTCATTTTGCCTTTCAAGATCGTTTTTTATTTTCTCGATATCGTTATTTATTCTTTTCAATGCTTCATTTGGAGCTTCATCCTCAAAAAAATATTTTTCCTCGATTAATTTGCTTCTTTCTTCTGATATATCATTCAAATCCTTTTTTAAAATAGTCCTTCGATTTTTATCTGCTTCAAGTAAAGCTTCATTTTTGGATTTAGCGCTTATTAATTCTTTCTCTTGCTGGGTATGTGTCTCTAGCTGGGCAAGAAAGGTCGCGTCTTTTTCTCGTAATCTTTTTAATTGCCAACAAATTGTCATTCCAAATTCTTGAGTGACTTGCTCTAACCGTTCTTGTAAGGGAGCTGCAACTTCCTTCAAGGCTTGTTGATAGTCTTCTAAAGATTTTTCGGTTGACTTAATTGTTCTTAATTTGGGCAGAAGACGGAAAAGATTTTCTTGCTGTCGTAACTCCTTATTTTCCTTGTTCAATATTTCAAGATCCTTTGTGTTATTTTGATGGGATAACTTGCTAAATTCTTCTTGCAAATGTAAGGATCTTGCTTCTAATCTTAAAAGCCTATTTTTCAAATTATTTAACTCATTTTTCTTGATGCTTTCTTCTTCTTTTCTTTTTTTCATCCTTTCATTTAAATATCCTTGAAAGTTCAATATGTCGCTTTCAAGATTTAACCAAGAAATTCGATAATTTTTAATCGCATTAAAGAGCTCTTGATGCTTTCTTTCAATCGTTTCACCCTTTTGTAAATGTTGAACTGCATTCTTGTAAAAATTCAACTTCTCTCTTAATAATGGTAATTCCTTAATTTCTTGAAAATGGTGTTTAACGGCTTCTAATTGGGCATTTTCTTGTTCGGGGCTATTAAATGGTATTATAAGTTCAAAAATCCGATTGATGAATTCAAATTTATTACCAAAATTCATAATGGTACTCTGTGCAGTCTCTCTAGAATTCATTTTTGCTTGTAGCCTGTAAATATATGGTTCTATATAAAAATTTTTTAAATATTCTTCCCATTGCCCTTTTTGCTCTATAATAGCGATTTTTTTAGCTTTATCGGCCCGTTTTCTTCTTAAAATCTTTTTTATCTCTTGTATCGAAAGAAATTCATTGTTGTTGTTAAATATTGGAAAATTATTTAGTGTGATGTCATCATCGTCGATTTTATTAGAATATTCAGAAGAATAATAAAGAATATTCAAGTTTTTCGTATCCTTTCGTTCAATTGCCATCCCCGTGAGGAGAAATCCACTGAATTTAGTTTTTTTAGGAGCATCTTTGATCCATTCAATCTGGACATGGCAAGTACCATCGTTTAAGATGTAATCGTTAAGGCGTCTTTTAGTCTGGCCTTCTCCAAATGGGAACTCCACAGCGTAAGGGCGTAAAACGGAAAAAATTAATCCTATCAAGGATGACTTTCCAAGTCCATTTGCAGCTAGGACGTAAGTATTTGCCCCTATTACTGATTCATTATGGAATCTTGTATGACATCTTAAAGAAAGATCATCAAACCTAGCGCTCGGATGGCCGATATTTACAAACTTTACTTTATGTATTGTAGGCATTTTCATTTATCAACTCGGATTTTAACTTTTTCACCTTAATCAAGATCATCTTCAGAAATCTTACCAATAAAATTATTGAAAATTTCACTTGTTGCTAACTCTTCCATTTGATATTTAAACCGCTTACTGGGAAAATACTTATCCCCATCCTCAATAAGCATTCTCTGATTTTTTAAAAAGTCTAAAGCTTTCCGAATTAAATAAAAACTGCTAGATTGCTCTGTTATTTTATCTCCACTTTTTTTAAGCCTTCGATACTTGAGAAGAAGCTTATCAAGCCCAGGCTCATCAACACTTCCATACAATTCTTCTGGGTCCATTTTTTCAATAATCGAATCTACTTTCTCTCGAATATATTTATCTATTAATACTGCATCTATTCCTGGTCCAGAATACCCTGGATGCTCAAAATGGTGCATTTGGGGATAAAAATATGCAGCAATTGCAAGTAATATCAATGATAAGTAATCTTTATTTTTCTCTTTCCCTAAAATAGGGATATCTGAAATTCGGGGAGTAAAAATTGAGCCTGTTTTTGGATAAAGAAAAACTCCTGTCTTTTCAACTTGAATTACATCCAGCTCAAAGCCATTTGCAATGGCTCTAACAAATTCCTGGAGTTCCGAACTAATTTCGTATTCCTTAAATAAATTAATAAATTCACGGTTTTGACTAATTTTTTTTGGATTATACAAACCAAAATACACTATTCGGGCAGCTTTTTCTACTGTTTGGGAAGTTTCAGGAATATTCAATCATTCATCACATCTTTTTTAATTTAATTACAAATATTAAGTCGGAATTTCAACCATTTTTTTAATAATCATATCGCGACCAAAAAATAAGGAAGTTTCAAAATCCTCATCTAACCAATCAACCTCAATTTCTTCTTTTAAATATCGTCCTTCAAAATTTGGATACGTATACCTCCCTTGAATCACCAAACGTATGTAATTTTGTTCTCGTGGAGATAATCGATCTTTTTCAAGGATCGATATTATTTCACTAAGTTTCATCTGGTAACAACCATTTTCATCTTTAATATCTGAAGATTGTAATATACTTAACAACTTCTTTATCAACCTTTCTCTCATATTGCTGGGAAATTTTTCTGAAATTTGGGATCTTAGATGAAATGGCTTTATTATCTCTTTTTTAACTATCACTAGTTTCTTTTCAAGCTTTACTTCCTTTAAGAATACCTCAATCGT
>JAEOUI010000327.1 GCA_016839425.1 Promethearchaeota archaeon | reverse complement strand
TTCTTTATGATTCTCTGATGATGATGACGAAAAAATACTCATACAATTATGTTATTTTTTATATGGCTATTTAAAACATCTAATATTGACTTACTCAGTTCAATAAGATCTTCAATTTTTATAATGTTTAAATTTTGATTGTCAAATTTTAATATTTTTTCAGGGATAAATATTTGATTCCTCGATTCTCTCATAGTTTTTAGAAATAATTCTAAAACTAATATTAATTCTTGTTTATATGCAGTTAAACTACTCTTTAGAACATGTGGTTTCAAATTTAACATTTTTTTAAGTTCTTTATAATATGATTTGAAATTTTTTATTTTTTTCCTCTCTTCATGTTCTAGCAATGTAGATAAACATAACCTAATTTTTCTTCCATCATCGAATTTTTTAATTCTTTTGTTGTGTCCATTAAATCCCCAATACATATATTCTAATGGTTCACTTTTACAAAAAATAAAAGGAGTGTTTCTCCCATCAAATCCTAACTCTCTTTCAGTAAATTCCCTTGTAACGACCATTGATGTATAAATTGTTTTTTTTAAACCCCCTTGCAGCATTTCATGCGTTCTGCATCCTTTTATAAGCACAGCATCACATTTTTCGATTTCTAATACAACATTGGGGGCGAATTTCTTGATATTCGCAGCTCCCATTCGTGGTCCATTTGATATTAACTGAAATCTTTTTTCATTAAAAAAATATCTAAGTGGAGTAAAAATGTCCAAATTTAAAAAATCTCTAACATCATCAAAATTAATATCATTACCATAACGACCATTCTTTGGAATACAAGAGATAGTGATATTATTATATTTCATTAGGAGTTCTTGAAGAAAAAATAGATCAAAAATAGATTCATTATAATCATCACTGAAAAAAACCAAATAAAAATTTGGTTTTGTTTTAATTTCTGTTAAGAATTCGTCGTAATAATCAACAGTTAAAGCATTTTGTTCTATTAATCTATCCATTTTATTAAAAACATCATTTGCAATAGAATCAATTTGATTCAAATCGCTGAAATCGACATAAATTCCTCTGCTGGCAAATGAAGATGAAGCAGAACTCTTACTTTTAAGATTTAGTCCTATTAATCCACTACCTACTGCAAAACAAAGTAAATATTTCAAGTCTTTTTTATCAATAAATCTATTTTTTATAATTCTAGTTGAGATGTTCTTGAGTGTTGAATTTATAGTTTTGTATACATAAAATTCATTATCAAAATCACCCATAAGACAGAATCCAATTATTGTTGCAACTATATCCGGGAATTCTTGATTATATATTAAATCTGCCACAGTACTCGATCCTATTTTATGTGATAAAAAAGAATTTATTTGCTTTAGAATAAATGAAAGAATTCGATCCAAATCTGTGAATCTTATAATGTTTTCATTCTCTAACATATTTAATTCATATTTTACCATATCATAAACAAAATCATTGAAATTATTCTCATTTGTTGATATAGAAACTGAATTTCTAATTCTCTCACCAATTGTAAAGCTTTCAGGTTTAAAGTCTGTATTACTAATTATTGATAAGAAATTCTTACCAATAGAATCATCTCTTAAGATTTTTTTTAAGTTACAATCAATTATATCAGTAGTTAATTTGAATAAACCTGAATATGTAATCACTTTTTTATTCATTAGAAATAGTTCACTTGAAAAAATAAAAATTTTTCACTTTTGTCGTTTTTGTTATACAACTTTTTTCATCTTTTTTGCTATAAAGCATTAGAATATGAAAATATTGAATTTATTTTTAAAAAACCTGTTCTCCTTTAAAAGACTAAATAATGATGTAGGAAGCGACTTCAGTCTTTTTTTCTGGCAATCACTGTCAATAAATTGGAAGGATGGGTATCATTATATTTTGTAAGAATTTCTTCATATTCGTAAATTTTGATAATATCAAAATTCTTGAATATTTTACTTGAATCCTCCTTAGAAATGAAATTTCTGTTTTGAGTTATACTAAGATCGCCTTCCAAGACTACGATCGTACCATCTTTATTCAAGTTATCTTTGTATTTTTTGTAATAGAAATCGCTTTTTGATTTAACTACAATGAACAATATCCCATTATTTTTCAGTATTCTATACAATTCATTAATAATTTCATCTAATTTATTGTTTGAAAAATAATGAAAACATAATCTAGAATATATTGCTTCAAATGATTTATCAGGTAATGGAATTACCTTTTCATTAAGATCGATTAATTTAGAATCGATACCTTTTAGTTGATTTAAAAAAGTTATGTTAAAGTCTGTTGCAAGAACATAGTACCCGTTTTTGGTAAAATATCTAGCATCTTCTCCCCATCCACATCCTAATTCTAATATATTTGGTTTAATATTGTTATTTTTTATAAATTCAATGAATTCTATTGCACTTTGGCTTTCTTGATAATTATTTTCTTTAATCATTTTTCTTCTTTTTCATTTGATTTCCAAATAATTTTAAAATATTCATTTAAAACATTATAGCCATGAGAATCCTTCCTAAATACAATTAAAGGTAATCCAACAGGTACTTTTGTGGACAATAAATTTGGTGAGTAATAACATTTTTCAGGAAAAATCACTAATGTACAATAAGGTGCTTGGTTATATAGTTTATATTCAATGCATTTGGGATGTAATTCCATGCTTGAAATTGTTAGGGCAATTTCTTGTTTAATCATTGGTTTTTTAATATTAGGAGTTTCCACCAGTGCTCTATTCTTTACTTCAGAACTTTTAGGATTGCAAATTAATACTTTTATGGGATTTTTCTCAGAAATTACATTATTGTCAAGAAGTTTTTTAATCGCTTTCCAAAAAGAACCAGTTTGATTAAAGAAGACTCTTAGTGAAACACCAATCATTTTAATCTCTCCATCAAGATGATTTAAAAATCTTTCATTAAGATCCTTGAAACCATCTTCTCTTAAATTTGAGCGTTCTCTATTCTTGAATATTCTTAGGATACCACCTTCAGATAATTCCTTGAAAACCATCCAAATTGATTCTCCAGATTTCTCTTCCTTGAGCTTATCATAAAAAAAACCTATTAAAAGTGGAAAAAAAATGCAACTTCCCAAAGTAGAAATAATTATGGAAACGACATCAATGAGAGAATCATTAGAGAATAAAGAAAGTATAACACTGATTACAATAAGAAAGAAAGAAACAATAAAGTAGATTAATAATTTGTAATTATTTTTCAGTAAATCAAAGGGGGATAAATTTTGACTCATACTTTTATTATGTATCTAATGTTTAAAAATAATACAAGTATTCTAATCAAGATATAAATTTTTATAGAAAAAAAAATAATTATTATTTTTCAAAACCTGATATGGATAGTGGGTAAATTATTATTCTAAACCTTATTAATAAACCTTTCAGCTAGGTTTTTTAACGAAAAACATTCTATTGTTAATTTCCGATTTTTGATCAAAACAGTCAAAAATATTTTTATAGTCATGACAATATTGTAATAATCTCTGCGAAGACTGTTGTTTCATATTCTTTCAAGATAATGACGACTAAAAACTTAAATTACTATTTTTCGTAATTATTATGTTTCTTTAGTATTTAGTAAAAACCTTTTCTTTTTGGAATTCTTTTTCAAACATTCAACATTAAAAATTTGGATAAAAATGAAAAAAAAGATATTAGCTATAATTATTATCATATCCACTATCTCTATATCTGGAGCTCTATTTTTATTTTCACCTTATTTAAATGATTTAATAGAGGATGAAACTATCGATGGAGATTTTAGAGATATCTCTATCCAAAGTAGCATTACGCATGTCCAGCCAATGACGGGCATCGTCTTTTGGACCGATTCAGACGATAATGATGCTGATGAGATTCAGCTTGAATATTCTTACATGTTATATAGCGATATCGTGAGTTCAGAAGATACTTACGACTGGACCGTGGTTGACGACTTGCTCGAGGATGTGGAGTCTCGCGGTCATCAAGCAATCTTGAGATTTCGTTATGTTTATCCAGGATACGATACTGCTGTTCCCTCATACATTAAAGCCCTTGGAGACTATCACGAGACAATGAATGAATCTGAAGGTGAAGATACATGGTTTCCAGATTGGTCGCACACTGAGTTGCAGCAATTTACTCTTGATTTTTATACTAATTTTGCAAATCTTTACGACGACGACCCGCGCCTGGCATTTCTTCAAGTCGGTTTTGGGCTCTGGGCAGAATACCATATTTACGATCCAGGAGTAGAATTAGGCGTAAATTTTCCGTCCAAGGAATATCAAAGGATCTTTCTCAATCACATGAACAATACTTTTAATGACTTACACTGGAGCGTTTCAATCGATGCTTATGATAACGAAGTTTCGCCCTTTGCAGCAAACCCTGATTTACTCAATTTAAATTTTGGACTTTTTGACGATTCGTTCCTATGGGAAGATCACGAAAGTGAAAATGCGGGTTGGTTCGCTTTTTTCGATTATCAAGAACGATATCAGCATTCTCCAATAGGAGGCGAACTTAGCTATATGGATGAGATTTCGCCCGATGTATACTACGATCAAATACACGCATTAGATGAAAATGGTCCCTATGGCATTTCTTTTGAAGAAATGGCAGCTCAATATCACATCAGCTATATGATTGGAAACGATCAACCAGAATATCAATCAATGTCTCGGATCGAGGAAGCTGGTATGGCAATCGGATACAAATTCCAAATCACTGAATTCAAGGCCTCAACGACCCAATCGAAAGTAATGGTTAAAAATATCGGCATTGCACCCATTTATTACGACGCTTATGTTTCCGTAGACGGGACGCGCTCAATCAAATCTTTAAAAGGGCTTTTACCAGGGCAATCGTCAGAATTTTTGGTCAATACTGGTGGAGCAAATCCTACCCTCAATATTGAATGCGATCGCTTAGTAGAAGGGCAAGAAATCGAATTCGAAGCCGGTTTATAGTAAAACAATCCAAATTTAAATTAATCTCATAATGAGTTTTTTTCTATTAGTATTTTTTTCTTGACATCAGATTCTTCTGACCAAACCTATTCGTAATCAAATTCGTAAGTATCGTAAAAGACGACAAATTCTTGTGATATTTTTTATAATGTATCTTTTATATCTTATAGACTTAAAGAGCATGTCTCGAGAATGTAATATTAATCCATTTTTTTAAACAAAATCTGCGAACATTAACCCGTATTTGAATATTAATTTCTTAATTAGAAATTAATTTTATCTCTTAATTTTTTTTAATTATTTACATAAAAAGTATTAAAATCCAAGCGGATATTCATTTTTTAATAATTATTGGAATTCACTGCAAAAAATTTAAAAATTATCTCGACATATTCGTCAACTAATTAACCAATTTAAACTGAGATTATTTATGCTCAAAAAATTAAACGAGAAAATGGAATGTCTGTTTGGATTTTGTGGGGTTCTCTTTGCAGGAATACTCGTCGTAACGGCAGCTTTTCTCACTCCAGGATACTCGCCAGTAAATGATACCGTGAGCTCATTAGTATTAGGGGAAGCACGATCATTGTTTAGCATCGGATTTGTTGTGGGTGGAGCTTTAGGAATACCCTTTTATATTTATCTCGAAAAAAAACTGATTGGTATAAACGAAACGATCCGAAGGATCGCCACGGGAGCTTCGATATTTACTTGCGTCTGCATCGCCTTAGTTGGAATAGGGTACGATGAAAAATATTACGACTTATACCTCGCTTTTCACGGTTTTGTGGCGTTTGTTTCGTTCTTCGGTTCGATATTATATATTGGATTGTTTAGCTACCTCATGATGAGAGATGAAGAATCAATATTTAAGAAATATCAATCAATATTTGGTTTTACGATAGTTGGAATCTGGATCGTTTTTTTAGTATTACCATACGCCTTGATCGAATGGTCTTTGACCGTTTTTATCATGGTGTGGATATTACTGACGAGTTTAGAATTAATACTTCGTTAATGCGTTCTAATTTAATCACAAGAGAAAAATAAAAGAGAATTCATATTTATCTGATTGTCTATTTATAATACATACAAGAGTGTCCAAAGGCTTAAATACGAACCAAACAATGTGATCCTTGTTTATTCCAATTTTTTAACTTGATCGTAAAGGAGGTATTAAGAATGGTATTGATAATGATCACGACGTGGATTCCGCAAGGAAAAGAAGTAAAAGCAGGGTCAAAATACATAGAAGTCATGCGAGAACACGAGGCCAAGTCGTTTGAAAAGGGAGTTTTACCGCTAGGAGTTGTATCAACCAAAAAAGGGACGAAAGTCGTATCAATCGTCAAAATAAAGGAAGGGTGCTACGAAGAGGCGATAAAGCTCGTAACAAAACGCTTGCTCGGACTGTCCAGCGTGGAGGGACTCCACTATCAGATTGAAACAATGCTCGATGGAGAAGAAGCACTTTCGCTGATTGGCCTTGGCATTCCAAAACAAATTCCAATGTGATGGATAGAAGAAAGAAAAAAAAATTTTTTTATTTTATTAGTTTTCAGTTCAAATTTTATTAAGTTGTGATACCATAAATTCCCCAAGGAGGGAGGTGTAAGAAATTCCCATTACAAGCCTCAGGCGTGTAATTTCCCGTAGGAATCGGAACCTGTTCGCCGTCTTGCCATTGTCCAAAAGCAGTTTCGAAAAATCCAGGACCTGGAACCGGGTCGTGGGTTTCGGTAAAAGCAAACTTTTCAGAAGAAACGGTTATATTTTGGAGAGGATTTGACGCGGTTATGGATTCGAGAGCAATGATAATGTCGGAGGTTTCAAACGATTGCATTTTATCTATGGCCCATCTTAACAACATTACACTATCGTACGCGTGAGCGCTTACTGATATAGGAGTGTGGCTAAAATTGTTTAAAAACGCATCG
Organism: Promethearchaeota archaeon; assembly: GCA_016839425.1. The sequence goes on along the minus strand of JAEOUI010000327.1, from coordinate 4,343 downwards.
TAAAACGCGTGCGTGTGCTTGGCAACAGTCATGTCTAAATTAGGGGGAGCAGAGGCAAAAGCCTCGTAATCGCACCCTCCTTCCGTTGCATCCATAAACTCGGATTCTTGTGCCTTGAAATCAAGACCCATCACTAAAGTCTTGGGCTGCTTGCTTGCGTAGGATTTCATCATCGAAATCGAAGAATCGTACGAAATGATGGGGATGACCATTTGAATTTCATCGGTAATGACAATGTCCCACAGCGAGTCGTAAGTCATAATATCAGCCGTTGCGGATATATTCCACCAACTCAGATCTATATCCGTGTATGGAATGGGATCGTCTTTTACTCCAGGTAAAGTCGTGGCACTGTTGAAAAGATCTATAAATACCCCTATTTCTCTTGCTAAGTCCTCGCTCCAGCTCATATCTTCCCTGAAGATCGCTATTTTTTCCAAGCACGATGAATTATTGCCAATTCTTGCAAAATTAAAATATTCAGGCGCTATGGAGAGGTTGTACATAATAGCGTGAATGAGAGCTGACCGCCCCGCAGCACCAAATCCTAAAGTTCCACCAGTAGCAACTTGAAGTTGACTCATGCCTACTGTATTAATAAGTGCATTAATAATGTCAAGATTTTTATATGTTGAGATGTGTGGTCCCGTCCTGAAGAAATACTTGTATTTTAAATGACTCGCAGAAATCGGATTGGAACTGTTGATTCTTTCAGACTTATCTCCACTTGCGACAGAAACATCTCCCCAAGTGATTACATCGTCTGCTGCTCCCGTGCCCATGAAGATAGTTTTTAATTCCATAACTCGCTCCATATAACCTAACAATGGCTCCGAATGAGTGGCGCTACCACCAATCAAATATTTAGCTCCCTTGACAGTTATTAACTGATTCACGGCGTCCGTTCCCTGCGAAGCTACATATGCACTTGAAGCTTCGTGCGTATCGTTATTAGTCAATCCTATATAATAAGTTTCTCCATTGATTTCAATTCCACCTCCAGCATTGATCTCGTAGGCGGCAAGCCAAGCACCTTGCCATATGTGTAGGCCATACATATCAGACATTGGCCCAATTACGCCTATCTTGATTATTTGATCTTCAGAAACATTGGCAATTCCAGGTGTTTCATAGTAAGAAACGGGAATTTGGTCAGGAATGTCATCGGGAATTTCATCATCTAGTGGTTCTTGAGAAGAGTTAGTATTAATATACATTAATAATCCAATTGTTCCACCCGTGATAATAATAGCAATAAATAATACTGAAAATAACAGTATATTCCCTTTTTTTTTCAAAAAATCTTTTGGCATGTGATCTTGTATTATAATAGAACTAATAAATCTGACTTTTTTGTATAATTCTAAAGTTTTATTGGTTGAGGAAGATAAATTAATCCCTTGAGAGAAGTATTTTAAACTGAGAATAAGTCCAATAAATTACCAAAAAATAATGTGGGTATTAGATTAAAGGGATAAAATAATTCTATTTTGTGCGATTAACATATCACCCATAATAAGCTCCATTGCGTCCTTGATATCGGGTGCGTTGTCGGGGATGCTCCGCTTGGCGTTCACGCTAGCCATTAAAACTTCGTTGAGACCCCGTAGGATCATATCCGTGCTATACCACGGGCGTTTAGACGCCCACCACTGCTGGCAGCTGTGAATACCCCTATCGAGCAAGTTCCGAGCATTATCGAAGAGTTCTTTTCGTTCAGGATCCATGCTTTCACGATATTTTGCCGACAAATGGATGAGTGTTAAGGCATACATAAAAAATCGATGCTGTTCTATGTGAATGGAATTGTTGGGATCAAACCAAAGCGGAAACGGGATATCGTGGGCGATATCGTAAGGCATAGTAGACCAACTCGAATCTCTCGGTGTTTGTTTGAAGCCCTTAGGAAATTTATCAACGATTTCAGATACGGTACAGAGTTTCACATCGTTTCTGTAAAGCAAGGCATCGAAAAGTGGAATTAAAAAATCAGTGATAGCGTGCTTAACATGGTGACCAAATGTTTCACCATCGAGAGCAAGTACCACATATGTGTCATCTGAGGTGTTAGTATATTTCAGCCTGTTTGCAAAAGCTTCGACATTATTTATCTTGTCAAAAGCGCAATCTATGGAAATGTAATCGTCCCGAAATACAAGTTTTAGCCCATTTAACGCTTGGGAAATGTTCCTCGTTGGGAATTCGGGAAGCGTGTTCGCAATACCACTTGCAATCATCCATTCAAATCCCGCTTTCTTCACGGTCTTGACTACTTCTTCCGAAATTGCCATTTCAGGAGGAAAAAAACCACGAGGCGTGTATAGCTTGCCGAAAAAATGCTCGTTTGTCTCTTTATTGAGTTGGATTTGACGTCTTATTTCAGGTTCAGGGATGAGCGGTAAGAGAGGATGGAACTTTGCCGAGCCCGTGAATTCAATTTGGTCTCTAGACGCTAAAGTAGTTATCAAACCTATAAGATCGTCGTAGCCAAAATCGTGAAGCTGTTCCGTGAGCGTTCCATTAATGTTTAACGTAATTTTTGCTTCAGGATGATCGCGCAAGGCTTCAAAGATTGGTTTGTAAGATTCCTGAACGATTTGATTGATTACCGAAGGAATTTGAACGGGTGGTTGGTAAATATGAAACAAGAACGCAAAATATATAGTCATAATTAATCCTCAATAGGGTAATTGAAATTTCTTGATATTAACTAAGATCAAATTCAATTACAAAAACTTTTCCCTAATTATTACCGAAAAAAAAGGGGAAGATATTATTAATAGAAAAACTCAAATATCGATTAAAATAGTTTTAATAAGAGCAATTTTTTCTTCATAAATATCTAAAGCTTTATGAACTATATTGTTCATAGAATAATAAAAAAACGGTAAAAAAGCATTGAAAGAATTCCATTTACCTTTTGTTGTTATAGCAATGATTTTTGGATATCAAATTAGTTATTATTTATTATATAGATATCTAAAAATCCGAAAAGAGGGATTGGTTTTGAACAGGTTTTTTTTAGCCTTTAGCCTTCTTTACAAATTTGGCGTCACTGGAATGATATTAAGGCATTTCTTTCAATATTATTTTGAAGGTACACTTGAATACGAGTATCTCATGGATTGTACGCACCTCTTAGTCGCTCTGGCTGCGATTTCTTTCTTGATTATATTATCGAGCAATGCATTTGACTATTTAATTCCCGTTCAAATAACACGAAGTATTGCATTTGTTACTGTATTATTATCCATACTTATATTCGTTGTATCAGATCAATCCTTTAAAAATGGCTTGATCTTATTATCTGCGGCGTTAGGAGGATTATTTGCTTTTTTCGTACACATTCAATTACTTAGAAAATCCACTGGACAAGTCAAGATAAGGTTAGGATTGCTGTTTTTAGGAAATGCCGTGATTGCAATTGCAATTGTTTTTCTACTTGAAAATCACAACCCTATATATAACCCAGAACTACAGGAGATCGTAAAGTACCTATACGCACCAGTGTCAATCTTAGGGGAAGCAATTGTTCTCTATGCGATTTTTGACATACCCATTTTCCTAGAGTTTAACTGGAAAGACTCCTTGATAAAGCTCTACGTAATCGACGCAAAAGGTAATCAAATTATTTTTGATTACGATTTTACTAAATCGGAGGCAGGTTCTAGGAATTCTTCTCAAAACAACGATAATAACGAAACTTTTTTTTCAAGTGGTCTAGTAGGGATCGAAAGTATTATTGGAGCAGTTACGAATTCACAAAAAGAGAAGATTTCTAAAATACAACAAGGAGACTTATTAATCTTACTGGATCACGGCGATGATCCATATAATTTTCTAATTTACTGCGTAACCGTGAAGCAAGAACTTTTAAGCACTACTTTCTTTTTGCATTCCATTAAAAAAGAGTTTCAAAACCATTTTAAGACCTTACTTCATTATATGGACGCCCTTAAAGGGAGAGAAAGGGAAATTTTTAACAAATTTTCAACAAACCTTATTAATATTTTAAACAATAGTTAAAAATGGAACTATTATGATAGGAACAATTCAATTTCCACTTAAAGGAGATCTTGCGGACATTTTACTCGTTACCGAATGGGTCATTACCGTTTTATTTTTCCAACTTGCGTTGTTAGTCAGTAGTTTTGGCAAGCAAAACAAGCACATTAAAAAAAGCAGGCAACAAAACGCTCATTTTTGGATATACTTGAGTTTTTCCATAATGTGGGTGAATTTCATTTTTGGAGATTTTTACAACACGGGATTGAACCGGGATGTTTTCTTGAATGGCGGGTATCTTTCCTTGATTGTGGGAGTTATTTTATTTATTTTCAATA
>JAEOUI010000326.1 GCA_016839425.1 Promethearchaeota archaeon | reverse complement strand
TCCACATCGGGCTTGATCTGAGCTCGCTGCTCGTCGCGCTCCCGCTGCATGTCTGCCGCGAACGCCTTTTCAGCCACGGATCTCTCGATGGCCTTGGCGGCGCCTTCCACATCGGGCTTGATCTGAGCTCGCTGCTCGTCGCGCTCCCGCTGCATGTCTGCCGCGAACGCCTTTTCAGCCACGGATCTCTCGATGGCCTTGGCGGCACCTTCCACATCGGGTTTGATTTGTGCTCGTTGTTCATCTAAATCTCGCTTTCTTTCAATTAAAAATGCTTTTTCTTCAACAGAATCCCGAATCATTCGACCTGGAGTAATTATGTCGGGATGCAATTCCTTCATTCTCGCAACTTGTTCCTTTTTTCTATCGATAATAAAAGCCTTTTCGTTAATAGAGCCTGATATATTTTCTTTGCTTTCTTCAATGCTTTTCTTGAGGTCTCCTTCGATATTTTTGAAGTATTCACCAGTTTCTTCTTTCTTTTTCTTGTAGAGTTCATCAACGAGCTTCTTCTGGTTTTCAATCTCTTCGGAACTAATATTATTATCGTCCAAATTCTTCACATACCTAAAATTGAATCCTTTTCTAAATATAAAATATCAATTTTACATATATTAATTTATGTGAAACTTTGAATAGATGAGGCAATCAAACCATTTTACGGTTATTTAATAGGCAAGGGATCCAAGGATTCTTCTGCAATGGAATCCATTAAACTGACAACGGTAAGTTTTAACGATAACATTTCCAAGATTTCGGATAGTAATTTTTGATAACTTTCCGAAGTACGAGAGATTTTTCTTGCATCAGTCATATTGATCCGATCAAATTCTTGGATCAATTTTACTCTTATTTCATCTTGATTTTCAAGGATAAGCGTTTGAGTTTCAAACCAAGCGTCGATTCTTTTCTTGATTTTTATTTCGTTGTCACTATTAAACACATATACAACTTCAGCATCGTCAATTGATGCTAACTTATCGAGATATTGTTGATCGTTGTACATGGGCTTAATTAATAGCCCTAAATTCACGATAAGGGGTTGTAATTTTAATTTTTCCAAGGATTCAGCTAAATAAGTCAAAACTGCGTCTTTTTGGTTCATTTTCGAATAATTAATATATTCGGAAATAAAGCGCAATAAAGCATTACTAACTAATAATTTCTTGAGTTCCTCAATGGAATCTAATTTGACATCTATTGTTTTTTTTATACACGAGTGTAACGACTTCATGAATGGTACGATGTCCTTGAACATCGAGAAATAATTAATAAATTTGGAAATTCTTTCAAGAATAGTAAGTTTATCAGGTTCAGAATACTCAAATTTATTGAGAATGTCCAATAACTCTGTATTTTCAGCAGATATTGATAAAAAATCGTTAATTTCAGTACATTTTAATCTAATAATATCCACATTTAATGAATAATAATCACATATTTATAAAAGTATATTTTTTGTGTAATTTTTTTCTCATAACACTCAAAATAATTAGTTGTTCATTTTTCTTAATTCAAAACTAATTAATTCGTTAAACCTACCATAGATTTATATTACATATAAAATTCTATGAAATGATGCCCCGTGAATACACTTATGGCCCCTTTCAATCCAGGCGTTTGAAGCTTTCTCTCGGGATTGATATCCTGCCCAAGTGTAAGAAATGTACATACGATTGTATTTATTGTGAAATAGGGGCAACGGGAAAAAATGAGCTTGTTTCTCCAGATTTTCGAATACACGCCCCTCCGTCTCATCGTTTTAGAAATGAATTAATAGATATCTTGAAACATGTGCCTCATTTAAATTCAATTACCTTTGGCTATAACGGAGAACCAACACTTAACGAAAATATATTAGAATTCTTGAAAATTGCAAGAGAAGTGAGAGAAAAAATTACTTGGACGAATGAAAAACCAAGATTAACATTATTCACGAATTCAAGCACGCTTCATTTTAAGGAGATACGAGATAGGGTAAAGGAATTTGAGCTCGTATTAGCAAAGTTGGATGCAGCCACTCAGGAAGATTTTCTCAAGACAAACAGACCACATCGTGAAACACCACCTATTGAAGAAATCATAAATTCCCTCGTTTTATTGAAAAGAGAAATGCCTAAGGACAACAAGTTAGCCATCCAATGTCTTGTATACAATTCGTATAAAAAAAACATCGTATCTAACAACAACAATAAAAACATTGAAGCAATCTCGGAAGCCATACAGAAAATTCAACCTGATATCGTACAGATATATTCTATAGCAAGAATTCCCGCCCAATATTATGTTTTTGCGATTGACGACGAAAGGAAAGAAGAAATAGTGAAAATAATCAGAAATAGAATAAACAATAAAAATGTCAAGATTGATTGGTATTAAATTAATTTCCTTATTCTGTAATAAAAAAAATTAAATTATAATTTAGTTTTCCCATAAATTTCCCATAAAACAACCACATTTCAATTTTGAGCAATAGATTTAAATAAAATAATTCATAAAATTGTTTTATTGAAATTTGGTGTTTAAAAGGTAATCGTGTATGATTCATAAAAGGATAGTAAGAATTACTCAATAGTATTCGATTAAGACATATAATTATAAAATTCAATCCCAAGCGTAAAATATACCTTTAACATCTCATCATCTATAATTAAACACCAATTCCTCTTTATCCCATAGAATTTATATCTACACATCTACTACTTGCTATCTTCGTTTTTAATTTATATAAAACAATTGCTTGGGAAATTTAGCGATTTTTTTTGAAAAATATATAATATTACGAAAAGAAACTTAAAATCGGAGATAAAAATGTTAGACTTAAAGAAAAAAAAAGAAGATAAACAAGTTAGTTTAAAAACACATGAAGAAATACTGAAATACAAATCAAATATTTGGAAGTCTTATTTATATCATGTTTTAATAGGTATTCAACTTACTTCCGGAATCATAACAGTGTTTTTTACGGCTTGGGGAAAGCTCTCATTCGTGGAAATAATGTCCTTGCAAGCATATTTTTGGGTTGCAATATTATTATTCGAAATACCTTGTGGGGCTATTTCGGATTACATTGGAAGGAAATATTCGTTGTTTATTGGTGGGATTTCTTTAGCATTGGCGACCTTTATATACTCATGGATTCCATATATTGGATTTTTTTTGATCGGAGAAACTCTATTTGCGTTTGGAGTATCAGCAATATCGGGGACAGATTCAGCGATAGTCTTTGACACTCTTAAAATATTAGGGAGAGAAGAAGAAATTGATAAAATTATAGCAAGAAATTCAAGCTTTTATGCCGCAGGGATCGGAATAGCAGCTCCAATAGGCTCTTTACTCACCCTATTAATTCCCATCCAATTCCTAATGACACTAACATTTATTCCCTTTTCTCTTGCGGCGATTGTTGGACTAATGTTAAAAGAACCAATCCTTAACTTACAAGAATCAAGACGACATCAATCCTACATTTCAATCGTAAAATCGGGGATAAAAGAACTAAAGCAAAATAAAAAACTCCTTGCACTTGGACTCGATCAAATGATGGGCGAAGGTTTGATATTTCTCGTATTTTGGATGTATCAACCTTACTTGGAAGATTTTGGAGTACACTTAATCTATTTTGGTTTTGTAGCAGCTTCAATGACAATATCCCAAGTTATTTTCATTAATTTAGTTCCAAAACTAAACAGCAAGGTCACTCGAAAGAAGAGATTATTATTAACATTCACTATTATTCCAGGCTTTTCATTAATCTTAATAGGGATTTTGCGATTGATCGTAATAATAATCGTTCTTTTCGTGATCCTTATTGGATTTGGGATATCAAGAAATTTTGTTCATACAAGGGCAAAACATCTACACATAGAAAACGAAAATAGAGCAACCGTATTGAGCACCATCAACATGATTGGGACTGCTATCAAAGCCATATTATTCCCATTAACCGGATATTTAATGATGGGAAGTCTTAATGTCACTTTCGTTGTCATTGGAATCGTGATGTTATTACTTGCGATATTATCAAGAGTTAAAAACGATTACCTTAGCTAGGAGTTTCTCATCAATTCTCTTAAACACTGAAAATTATGTTTAATAAACTCTTCTTTCCATATTTTCATAATTATTAATAGAAGGAATCAAAAAATTGATTAAATCTGAATTTAACTCTTACTAAATTAATTTAAATACATCTTATGGAGAGAATTCCAATCCGGAACTACCTTTTTGTTATTGATGACGAAAGAAAAGAGGAAATTAAAATTATTAGAAAAAAAGAAAAAAATATCAAAATTGAAATTTACCATTTATTTTCCCATTATATTCCCATTAAAGACTCCAAATTTTAATTCGGAGCGATAAATTTATAAAAAATCATTCACGATATTATTTTAATAAAATTTGGTTGTTTATTATGGCATTTATGTATGATTTATTAACATTTAATAAGAAATTTCACAATAATATTTGTTTTAAATCATTTTATTTGCAAAACATTATCCCAATACTCTGAACTTCCCATTAATCTTTCCATAATACAAATTATCGCCTACTTGCTCTTTTTATCTTATAATTCTCTACGCTTGTTTTTATTCTCTTTCTTGGAATTCATTTGATATCAAATCAATGCTTGGGAAACAATACAAATTTTTTGAATGATAAAATAAAAAACATTAATATTGGAAATGGAAATGTTAGATCTTAAAAAAAAAAAAAATTAGTTAACAACAATAAATCCTCAGTGAATTCGATGAAATACAAGTCAAATATCTGGAAGTCGTATTTATATCATTTCTTAATCGGGGGACACCTCATTTCGGGCATTATAACAGTGTTTTTTACTACCTGGGGAAAGCTCTCGTTCGTGGAGATAATGTACTTGCAAGCATATTTTTGGCTCGCAATAGTATTATTTGAAATACCTTGTGGAGCTATTTCGGATTATATTGGAAGGAAATTTTCATTATTCATAGGAGGAATTTCATTAGCAATGGCAGCACTCATGTACACATCAATTCCACATATGGGGATTTTTTTGATCGCAGAAACCCTATGGGCATTTGGAGAAGCATCAATAACGGGTACAAATACCGCAATTGTCTTTGACACACTTAAACTTTTAGGGAGAGAAAAAGAAATCGATAAAGTTGTAGCAAGAAATGTTAGCTTTTTAGTCGCAGGGATTGGAATATCGGCACCAATAGGCTCGTTATTAACATTGATAATTCCCATCCAATTCGTAGAAACGCTCATGATCGTTCCGTTTTCTCTAGCAGCTATAGTCAGTCTTATGCTAAAAGAACCAAACCACGACTTAAAGGATTCTAGATCGCACCAATCATATATTTCAATCGTAAAATCGGGAATAAAAGAATTAAAGCAAAATAAAATACTCTTGATCCTTGGACTCGATCAAATGATAGGCGAAGGTCTGATATTTCTTGTATTCTGGATGTATCAGCCCTATTTAGGGGATTTTGGTGTATTAATAGTTTATTTCGGTTTCGTTTCCGCATTAATGACTATTTCTCAAATAATTTTAATGAACTTTGTACCAAAGCTTAACGATAAGATAACGCATAAAAAAAGATTACTATTCACATTCACATTGATTACGGGAATTTCATTTTTACTATTAGGGACATTGAGATCTATTGTAATTATAATAGTTCTTTTTACAGTCGTCGTTGGTGTGGGGATATCAAGAGGTATCATTCATGTACGAGCCATTAACAATCAAATAGAAAGCGAAAATAGGGCAACCGTTTTGAGCACCATCAACATAATTGGAACAAGCATTAAAGCGATAATATTTCCTTTAACGGGATACTTAGTCATGGTAAGCTTGAGCGCCACATTTGTTGTAATAGGAATCGTGATGTTATCACTTGCAGTATTATCTCCCATCAAGAACGATTATCTTGGTTAATAATAATCCCATCTAGCCCCTAAATATCGAAAATTTTATTTTTAATGAATAATTCAATATATTTATTCCTTATAATTGTTAAAAATAGGTTGTAAATAAAATGGTCAAATGTGAATGTCCCTCTTGTTTTTTCGAATTTGAACTAGACGACGGCACGATCGAAGGCGAAGTAATCCCCTGTCCCGATTGCGTGGTTGATTTGGAAATCGTGAAGATCGAGGGCGATGTTGCAAAAGCACAAGTTG
>JAEOUI010000325.1 GCA_016839425.1 Promethearchaeota archaeon | reverse complement strand
CGTTTAGAAAAACCGTGCTCTACGATTTTAGTGTTTTCAAGTGGAAAGATGATCATAACGGGATTTAAAGATATTCTAGATGCAGAACACGCAATTGATCTTATGACTGAGAATTTTAAAAAACTAGGAATTGTCATCTCTAATCCAAAGATAAACAATCATAATATCGTCAGTTGGATAGACTTGGGCGTGAAAATCGATTTAAACATGGCAGCTATCGTAATGGAAAATGTAATGTATAAACCAGATGTGTTTCCTGGATTGATTTTTAGAATGAAAGACCCAAGAATGGTGTTTCTTGTTTTTTCTAATGGCAAGATAACATGTACGGGCGCAACAAGTGAGGAAATCGTTTAAAAAGCAGTATTTGAGCTAATAAAAATTTTAATATCATCTGGTGTTATAATCCCTTGATTCTATTTTAGCAATTATATCAATCTAATTTTATTCCATAAGAAATAATCTTTGACTAAATGAATTTATTTATAATACCTAAACTTTAGATTTTATTAAATAAAAAAAAAATAATTAATTCAAACGTATATATGATAAATCCACCCTGTTTACTAATCCTATAATGTCTGAAAAATTGTATAAAGAAGCATTTAAGGTTTTTCCACATTTTTTGCATGATATTAACACGATGGGTAAGGCTGTAGCTTTTTCTAAATATTGACTAGTATTTTTTAAACCTTCTTTCACATCCTCCTTGTTAAAACTCCCAATAGATTTGATTCCTGCTTGAATTTCGAGAAAGGCTTTTATAGCTTCGGATAATCCGTTTTTAAAAGAATGATCGATTTCTACCGGTCGCACGGAAAGTTTTAAATCTAGTTCGGTTTCGCAATATGGACATTTTGTCATTTTATCATCAATTTTAATATATTTTTAGATAATTAAAACATGACCGAATCATTTATAAAATAATCTGGTAAGAAAGTGAACAAATTTTAAGATCTTATAGTTCTTGAAAAAACTATACTCAAAACAATATGAGTAAAAAACAATACATGCTAATATAATCAAACTTTTCGTAACATCCCCCAAAAAGGAACATCGGTGTCAGGGATTATTGCGTGTTCGAGTACTTCAAATCCATATCTCTGGTAAATTGAAACATTTTTTTCCGTATTAGTTTCTAAATAAATGGGTAAGTTTTCTCTTTCAAGATGTTTTATCATTGTCTTTAAAAGCTGACCTCCGTGTCCTTTCCCTTGTTCTTCTGGTTTGACGGCAATATTTTGAAGATACCAATGGTCCTGTGGTACCAGGTGCTTATGTCTCTCCTCTTCGTACTTGAATACCACCAAGGATCTTTTCATTGCCTTTAATTTTAAACCAACTTTACGCATGGTGTAAAATCCACCATTTTTCATCATAGTCCAAGTAGAAAGATAAATCTTACCTGGAGGAAGCCATATTGCAATTCCCTCTAGATTGCTAGAGGTTGCAAAAGCTAGTCTGTTCTTTATTCCGTAATTATAGAGCATGTAAAATCCATAGCTAGCATTTTGTTTTCTTTCGGCTTCGTCAGGATATGTAAATACCATGATAGGATCGTTTTCAAAAGCACTCCCTGCTACATCACACGCTTCCATGAGGTGCTACCTTTTTAATCTAAAAAGATTGTTTAATTTATGATTTCCTGTCATATTAAAATTAATGATACTTTAATTATAAAAGAATTCGAGACCAATGTTTATTGGAATCTGAATGGTTCTCAATTTACGGTATAAAGATAACTTTACTCATCAAGAATAAAATTGAAAATAGCAATTAATGCATGTAACTTTTAAAATCCATTCACGAAGAACAAATCTCATATAATTTAAGAAACTACTAAAGTTTAGAGGTCAAAAATAATTTTTGCTTTTTCTTCGTTAATGGATTGCATGCCATCGTTCCAAATTTCGCTGTAATAATAATCCTTCCCGTTTTTCACGATGATGGGCGTGTTTTCCACGCATCCTCCGATCTCGCAATAGTTTGAAGTAAATTTATCATCTTTCAATACCGAACTTTCGAGAGACGGGTCCATGTAATCGACTTCCTCCCAATAAATGGTCTTATCTGAGAGCCAATCCTTGAGTATCTTGCTTTGGGGGCAATGCTCTTTCGTAATTATCTTGAATTTTGCTGGTGTCATGAAATCCAAAAAGAGAAGCTTGCTAAAATAATTTCATTTTATATATTATAAATATTCCAATTTTGGGCCCTTGATTCCAATGATTTTTAATCCATATTTAAATATAAATGATTCTTTAATGATAAATATTGAAATCTTTCAAGAATTTTAACACTAAAGCATGGATAATAACCACGATTAACCTAAACCCAATTTTTAACAATTATTCATAAAGAGACTATTAAGGATGGAAAGAAGTCGAGATAAAATCGTGCTAAAAATGGCTAAGGAAAGAAAGAAAGTGTTAATTCTTAAAAGGAAGCATCTTTCAAAATATATTGACGATTCATTACTTGAATTAAACGAAATTTCAGACGGATTGCCTTGGATCAAGCTAAATTTCGTGGAATTTTTAAACTCGTGTGGAATAGATATAGAATATTCGGATTCTTCAATCTTGTTTTTAAATTTGGGTATAAACACTAAAGACAATATTGATACATCAAACATAGTTGCAATTGTTTCTACCGATATTTTAGAGAGATTAGACTTAAAAAAAGTTTCACAAAAATTAGCTGACACGGATTTCGATTCTACAAAATTTCCTGGAATAATCTTTAAATTGGATAAGCCAAGTGCTACGATCATGATCTTCTCAGACGGAAAAATGATCATTACTGGTTTAAGAGAAAAAAAGATGATAAAAAGAGTAGCCCATGTCTTTATGGCAATTCTTCAAAATATGGATATTATTATCTCAAATCCTATAATTACCATTCATAATAGCGTTTCAACAATAGATTTGGGTGTTAAAGTTGATTTAAACGCTGTAAAAATCGTGATCGATTCCGTAAAGCACGACCCTGAAACCTTTCCTGGATTGATTTATCGAATACAGAATCCAAGAGTAGAATTTTGGATTTTTTCTGATGGAAAAATCATATGTTTGGGAGCTAAAAGCAAGGAGCATTTGAAAAAAGCCGTGATAAAGCTAATAAGAACATTCGTAGATTTTAAACTTTTCAGATCTATTAAATGAATTTAAAGTACTTTTTTGATGAATAAGATTTAAATATGACCCATTCTATTTAACAATTATAGGTTGTGAACCTTGTCTTGACAGATTAGATCTCACTAATGAAAAAAATTATAGAAAAAAAGAAATAATTCGAGGTGATATATGTGTCTGAAGATAATAAGATACAGGTTAGCAAGCAAGAAAAGGAAGATCGGGAAATGATCGTGAGGCGCGAAAGTCCGTGGTCATTATTCCAACAAATGGATCGCTTATTTGACGACTTGAGTAGTAATTTTTTTGACGATATGTATTTTCCGTTAAGGAGGACGAGGCCATTATCCTTGATAATACGAGATGATGAGCCAATATTTCGAACGCCCTTGGCTAACATAACTCAAGACGATAAGTTCTTTAATATAACTGCTGAACTCCCTGGACTGGATAAAAGAAATATTGAAATAACCATCCACGACAGAAATTTGGAAATAAAGGGCGAGCTCAAGGAGGAAAAGAAAGAAGAAAAAGAAGGAAGCCTCATCAGAAGGGAATACCACAGCTCGAAGTATTTTAGATCATTTGCATTACCAGAATATATTGATGAGGATAAAATCGAAGCAAATCTGGAAAAGGGCGTCTTGTATCTAAAGATACCAAAGGTTGAACCTCCCAAACCGGAGAAGAAAAAAATCGATATCAAATAGAATTTTTGATATTAGTTTCTTCTCGTTCTTTTTTTTTCTTATTTTACATTAAATTTTTATGTTAATCTACAAATAATCAGAATTTTTAAAAATCGATAAACTCCTATATATTAAATTGTATTTATTATTAAATCTTATAATCTACCCATTTTAAGTGAGAGGAGAATATTTGAATGGATATCCGGCCAGAACTTTTGCATAAATACCCATGGCTTCCTTCTCTTAAGGAATTTTACTCTGAAATTTCAGAAAAAATGCCAAGTGAGTTTCTAAGAGTGCTCTTTTCAAGATATTCTTCAATTGAGATAAAAGAACGACTTTTATCAATCTTCAAGGCAGGATTTGAAAATTCCGAGCAATTATCAACTTACAAGATAGACGAACTCAATATTTATATATACTTAGCAGTAAAGTTCATATTAGTTGCTCTTAACGATAAGATCTTGAGTAATAGGATTGCTAATTTGTATTCTAAAATCAATTATAAAATACTCAAGGAAGACAATTATATAAATATTTATACGGTCTGTCAGGACCTCAAACTCGATCTCCAGTATTTCCTAAAACCACATAATTATGGTGTTAATATTATTAAGGATATGAAGCAAATCCTTCAAACCAATATCAGAATTCATTTTTCAGATTATCTTTCACTTGCCGTGAACTTTCGAGACGACCAACGGAAGTTAGTGAATAATCCCTTGGAAGGAGGATATGTGTATCTAGAAAAAAAAACTATCGCTCGATTACTCCAAGAACACATTCGAAGAAAGATGCTTTCAGGCGTAGAACTTGACGAAAATTCGCTTAAAAATATGAGGAACGACCTGCTAAGTATTGAACAATTTCGAGAAATATGCGAACAATTAGCAAACGAATGGGAACAAAGGAAGGACGCCCATGAATTCAAGGACTTTTCGTTTGGAGAAGGTAAAGCCTCTTCAGAATTTTTTCCTCCTTGTCTCCAAGAAATCTTGAAGAAAGCAAGAGAGGGGCAAAACCTCGTCCATAACGAGCGATTATTTTTAGTGTTTTTATTACACGCCATTAATTATTCCGTTGACGATATAGTAAGTATATTTTCAAATTTGCCTGATTTTGACGAAGCTAAAACGCTTTATCAAGTAAATTTTGCTTTAGAAAAGCATTATACTCCTCATAAGTGCGAAACATTGAAATCGCTTCATTTTTGCAAGGCAAGCGAATATGCTGACGAGCTTTGCTTGAAAGGTTATTATTCAAGAAATATGGAACAACAAAAACTCATTTCTCATCCTTTAACCTATATTACAATTAAGCAATATAGGAAAGCAAGGATAAAATTAAAAGACAATGACAAACCCAATCAAGGAGATAATGATAAATGAGCGAAAAATCGTTTCTTAAGCCATTGTTTCAAGCTTATTATGCTAAAATTGGACCCAAAATCACCTGCATCAATCAATTTGAGAAAAGAGAATTCGGATTCATCCCTTGGGATAGGCAAATTATGATTCGACATAAAAGCTTTGACACTAAAGATCGCTTGAGCAATTATTTAATTCAAGAAGCGCCAAGGCATGTTTATTCAAGTGGTACGATGTATCAGAAACCTGACCGCCCGGATATGGATAAGAAGGGCTATTTGGGTTGCGACTTCATAATCGACATTGATGTAGATCACTTTTACACGCCATGCAAAGATGATCACGACTTTTGGTATTGTAAGGATTGTGGAAAGCAAGGAAAAGGGATGCCAAAGAAATGCAATTGCGGTAGCTCTAGTTTTAAGACATTATCTTGGATTTGCGAAGAATGTCTGGAGATCGCCAAAAAAGCAATCATTTCCCTAATTGATGATTTTCTAATTCCTGATTTTGGGATCGAAGATTCAGAAATGAATATAGCCTTTTCGGGTCATCGTGGATATCATATAAAGGTTGAAAATGATAGGATGCGCAAGCTTTCCAGCGAAGGG
Source organism: Promethearchaeota archaeon (assembly GCA_016839425.1). The sequence continues at coordinate 3,382 of JAEOUI010000325.1, read as the reverse complement.
CGTCGTGAAATTGCAGATTATCTTAGTGGAAACAATTTAAGTCTCGATTTACTGGGTTTTAAAGAAAGTAAAGGGCTTTTTTATGGTCTCAGAAAAGAAAACATTGGTTGGGCCCGTAAAATCGCAACTAGGTTAGAAGTTATTTTAAACAAACCTCTTTCACAACTAGAAGACACGCTACAAAGATTAGGTCTGAAATCACACGCTTTAGTTAATATGATAAATTCGAGAAATGAGTTGTTAAACACTCTTTCAAGTTCTACTAGTTCAAATATTTGGGATGTGAGAGGTTTAGGACGCAACTCTTGGATCAAGTTTTTACAGGCCATCGCTCACGAGATTGGAGTTGAAATCGACGAACCTGTTACGATTGATGTTCATCGGCTTATTAGATATCCCGATTCACTCCACGGAAAGTCTGGATTTAAAGTTCAAGAATTAACGCGGGATCAACTTAATTATTTCACCCCTCTCAACGAGCAAGACGAGGAGATAGACCCGATCGTGTTTTATAGCCGCTCAGAAACGCAGAAACTCCAGATAGTTGAAACCAAGGTACCTTCAACAACAATTAAAGACCAAACCTTCGGACCCTATTCTCAAGGGGACGTGGTAGAGGTTCCTCATCACGTCGCCGTCTTTTTATTGAGTAAAGAAGTGGCGAAACTTCCTTGATGCGTTAATAATAAATTTTTTAACTTTCTCATCCCCTACTTTATCACACAAGATAGGTTATATATCTTATGAATTTACAGACAGCTTACGATAAACTTTACAAGCACTGGCTCAAAGAATATCAGTCAAGCGAGTTGACACCCTTATCTCAAGAATCGTACGAGAACTATCAAGAAGATGTTCAAAAAATTAAAGAATTTAAGTCAGAAAGGGGCGATGAGATCAAAACCGCTTTAACAAAGACCTATCAAGAGAATATTGAATACTTGCTTATTGATTTATTGAAAATGCGTGAGATAAAATTAATTAACTCCGCACTAGCTTTTAAAGCCATAGATGTCGATTTATTAATCGAAGCTGAAAAACTATTGTACCAAAACCTCGTAGCGTCGTTCAAGGGATACGATAAAACGAAAAAACTTTCTAACTCTAATATAATTTCTCCACTAAAAGTAAGTACAGATTTTGAATCAGGAAATCAAATTCCCAAAGATTCCAATGCAAAAAAAGAAACGCCCTTAGCCAAACAGATTCTGAAAAGAGAAAAATTTCTCGATAGTCAAGAATTACAGGATCAGGCTGAACTTAGCTCTAATACTCAATATTCTTCATCCCAAATCTTTCAAGATCCAAAAGAAGAAGATTATAACTATGTGCTCGTAAGGTTCTTGAAAAATACACCACCAATCGTGGGTTTAGATTTGTTGAATTATGGACCATACGAAAAGGAAGACATTGCCAGTCTTCCTTATAAGAATGCAAAAATTCTCATGGACGAAGAATATGCTGCGTTAATTGATTTAACTACCTTAATTTAGACAAGTCAATCTTTCTCTTATAATGAAAGATTTTCTTTGATTAAAGGAATAAGAGTTTTTAAATATAGTAATACCAAAACCTTTAATAGAATTTGATAAACAAATTAATAATTTACTTGTATTTCTTTTCGAACTCTTCTTTGAAGTACTTGAGTCGATACTTTCCAAATTTATCTTGTAACGAGAACTTGGGAGGTTTTACATTTACCAATTGTCCTCCACAATGAATGCACCTGAGCTCAGGATTGGCCAAGCCATATTCGCCACAATTTGAGCATTTTTGAAGGTGCTTTGTCATTCTCGTTGCCTCTCTTATAAATATATCGCTTAATCTCGAATGAAATCAAACTGCCCGCCGTGTTCTTGCACGCTTGCTTTAATTATGTCCGTTGCGTCAGACAAAATCCCTTCTGCGTCGATGTAATCCTTCGATACAATTTCCAATCGATAAAAAGGTGTTCCAATGTAAGAAATATTTATATTACGCGTTTCTTTTGGTTGTTTCACGACTTGGAGGGCTTTTAATAAGGAATCCTTGATCAATTCAATTCCGTTCTCGTTAAAATAGGTAAGTTTTATCTTACCAATGATGTTAATTGTTGATATCTCAACATTTTCATTAATGATTTTTAAATATTTTTGCTTGACATCTTCGGGAATGTCATTAAACTTACTTAGAATTTGTGAACCATTTTCTTTCAGATCCTCAATGGCATCTTGATAATTATCATACATATCTAAAATAGGGAAACCAACCTTTTCGTAGGCTTCGTCGAGCGACATTCCTGTTTCTTCTGAAAGAAATTCGAGCAAAGTTTCGAATTTCATTGCAAACTTTTGTTCCTTCTTGCGATTTTCCTTTTGAGCAGAATTAACCCTCCTAAGCGATAAATCGACATGTCCCTTGTATGAATCTACTTTTAGAACTCGTAAAACGAGTATTTGATTAATGCGAGCGAAATTCCGTATGTTTTTAATCCACCTGCTTGATATTTCGCTGATATGGATCATGCCTCGAGCGTGCTCTTCTGAATCAAGTCCCTTGTAATCGATCAAGTCCACATAAATGTATTGGTTTTGAATTTCGACCACGCGTCCCATGACAAATTCTCCTTCTCGGGGAAACTTCGTTCGACTTTTTACCATATTGTTTTACACGAATTTAGTATTTTTTTTTTCTTGATATTGTTATAAAGTACGAATGTTATTTGACTTTTATTATCAAGTTGTTTTTCTGTTAAAATAAATCCCTATTTTTCTTATATCAAATATTTTTTTAAGACTAATATTAAATGCTTTCAAGTTTGAAAAAGGAAGGACATGCTCTTATATTTCAATCTCGAAAGCGGAAAGAACAAATTTGTAAAAATTAAAATGTAATAGCGAATTCTATTGATTTAAAATCCACTATTCAAATATTTGTTTTAGTTGAAAAGTTCCTAAATTAGAGAATAATAGATATTATTGGTGATAAAATGAGGAGAATGGGAGAAAAGCTGAAAAATACGCTCTTTTTAATCATAATTTTAACGGTTTTATTTAGTAGCCTTTTTGCTTCTAGTTTTATGTTTAATACGAGATGTAATAAAGATGCTGGGCAAAATGATAATTCTAATATTAAAACAAGTGCGGGTGAAATCGCGATACTATCACCAATTAGAAAATCCTATATGGCGCCAATGAGGGGATATTTTCCTGGAACCTTTGGATTCGAAAATGAAGGAATTGGAAGCAATATACCTAAATCTTGGATTTCTCACGATGCGAATGGAAATGAATCGAAAGTAATAAGCGAAAAATTTGGTCATAAAAATGTATTAATGCAAAAAGATACGGCTTTAAACACTAAATCGCTAACATTAACAGGTTCGTATTCAGGTACCATGTCT
>JAEOUI010000324.1 GCA_016839425.1 Promethearchaeota archaeon | reverse complement strand
CTTCAGCATATGTGATACTTACAGGTATGGGAACGGCAATATCAATGTTTATCTCTGGTTTATCAGGATCCTATCTCTCAGAAAGAGCCGAACAAAAAAAAAGCGAAGCAGATTTGCAAAAAGCAATGGGGATTGTAGAAAGAGAAGAGGAATTACGCAAGGGTGAGGACTTGGATCTACAAGCAAACGAAATTGAAAAAGCAATGTTAAAACCCGTAAAACTCAATCTCTCTCAGATGAAAGAAAAAAAGAAAAGAAACCTTAAGACTCTCCATCATAAGGCAGAAAATTTTGCGGGAATTATCGTAGCTATCGTAAATGGAGGATCTCCGTTTTTAGGAGGGCTAGTTCCGTTAATTCCTTTCTTCGTGGTTGTTAGTGCAAATGTTATTACATTTATCATATCATTCATTATTATAATATTGTCTATTGTTTTTTTAGGGATTTTCCTTGGAAGAATTTCAAAAGAATCAATAATAAAAAATATTTTACAAATGCTTTTTGCCTTCGTGGTTACAATGGTGATTATAGTCTTATTTTTGGGGTAAATTTACTCCTCTTTTTTATTTAATTGTAATTTTTGAATAATAAATGCTAAAAGAATTAATTTTGATTAAGTAGTTCTGTGTAACATCCCACATTTTATAAGAAAGAAAAAGTACAAAATAATCCTTACAACAAGTTTAATACTTTTTTAATATTTAACGAATAAACAAATACTGTTAAAGTAAATTATATAATTCGTGTTAAACATATGTTAAGCGTAGGGATAGATATTGGTTCATTGGCAAGCAAGCTTGTTTTAATGGATGGCAGAACATTACTCGATCATCGCGTTGATAGGTCAACTTACGATTTCAAAAGAATTGGTGGTGATTTATTTAACGATCTCTTAGAAAAAAATAATCTCAAAAGAAGCGATGTATATGTGATGTCTACTGGATATGGAAGAAATTCAATCGATATCGCAGACGATAGAATTACTGAAATTACTGCTCACGCAAAAGGTGTACAATTCTTTTATCCTGAAGCTGCATCGGTCATAGATATTGGTGGCCAGGACAGCAAGGCGATTGTCATGTCAAAAAAAACAGGTAATGTAATTGATTTTCAAATGAATGACAAATGCGCAGCAGGAACAGGACGTTTTCTCGAAGTTATGGCACATGCATTAGAAGTTTCTATTGAAGATATTGGGCCTCTAGCCTTAAAGTCTAATTCTCCCGCGTCAATTAGCTCTACATGCACGGTTTTTGCTGAAAGTGAGGTTATTTCTCTTTTTGCCCGAGGAACTTCAAAACAAGACATTGCAAGCGGTATTCATAAATCCATTGCGCGTAGAGTTGCTGGGATGGCAAAGCGTATAGGGGTATCTCCATTGCTTGTATTTTGCGGAGGAGTCGCAAAAAATGTCGCAGTCAAGCAATATTTAGAAGAAGAATTAGGTTTCAGCGTAGTAACTCCTGAACAGCCCCAACTCACTGGAGCAATTGGCGCGGCACTTATTGCTCAAGATAATAAAAGCAATTAAAAACTTGCTTTTATTCCCTTTAATAATAATAAATTTTTTGAATTATTATCTCTTTTATCACTAAACCTTTTTAAACGATTTTTTACTATGAACGATACGGAACTTCTTTTAGAGTATTACGATTACTTGAAAGAACAAAAAATTCAAGAGAATAAGAAAATAGTTGCCTTCATGGGTCACGATAATATTCCCGAAGAATTAATAGACGCTTTTGGAATGATTCCATTACGCATGATGTTCGCTGGTAACGACGAATTAATGAATATTAGCAACGATTATCTCCCACCGTCAACATGCAGTTTTGCACAATCATGCATTGGCTTGTTTTCTTCAAAACCAAATGCGTTTAAGTTTTTAGATTTAGTTGATTATTTTATCGTATCCAACCACTGCGTCTCGGATGCCTGTTGCTCGGAAATCATCACGAAATATTTCAATGTGCCCCGGTTAAACTTTTTTGTTTCTTATACGCAATCTTCCGAAGCTCTTAAATATCTCAAATTAGAACTAATGGATTTGAAGAATCAATTAGAAAATATTTCGGGGCAGGTAATTTCAAACGATAATATTATTACTAGTTTGAAAAAATACGATTCTTTTAAGAAAAAAATAGCTAGACTACACGAACTAAAAATAAAGAGCTCTCATAAGCTAAAACTCATACAAAAAGCAATGTTATATGGACCTGCTTTTTCTGACGAAATTACCAAAATTCTTCAAGAGTTTGAATCGCGCGATTCTAAGGAAGATAAAAACAATAGCGTTAATATCATATTTACAGGTTGTTCGATCTTTATAGGAGATTACCTCATCGATCTTATCGAAGATTCGGGAGGTAATATTGTATTTTTTGATACATGGATTGGTCATAACTACTATTCAGATGTTTTCCGAGAAAGCGATTATGATGTGAATGAAGATCCTATCGATTTATTCGTAAAAAGATTTGCTGAAAATCTTCAAGGCGATCATTTCGTACCAAATTTCCTTGAAAACAAGGTAAAGTTTTTAGATGGTTTAGTGAAAAAATACTCAAACAATAATAATGGAAAAGTGGGTGTTATTAATCACATTATTAAATTTTGCGACCATATTAATATCTTTCAAACTTTTTTGAAACAAAAGCTGCAAGATCGAGACATTCGAGTATTAAACTTAGAAAGAGATTACTCGCGTTCAAATCGAGGACAACTTTCCACTCGAATTGAAGCGTTTATGGAGATGATGTAAATAGTGAGCGCATTTGGAGATGATGTTGTAAATTTTTCTTCTGTCTTGAAGATGGCATATAATTTCCTATCGGGAAGAGATTACCTCAAAAAGCTCAAGTTTCGAGAAAAAAAAAAGCTAATATCGGTCGTACTTCCCTTTTCAGATCTTGTATTTGCAGCTGGTGGTGTACCTGTTTTTCCGATAAGAATGGAATCGTTTGTTCTCAACCAATACCTTGTTGCTCTCAATTCAGCATCCTCATTTCTTGGTTGGGGATTAACTTCCAAACTACTTGGATTTATAAAACAATTTGACGCATTAAAAATTCTTGATACCATTCTCGATGATGTTATTAATTCGATTAACATTAAATATAATGAAATGTGCGATCTTGGTGTTGAAAGCGGAATTTCAAGCGATTTTTGTTATGGTATAAAGAATCTTTTTGGAATGCATGTTTCAAAAGGAAAAAATGTTGATGCTAGCTTATATTTTACCATTCGATGTAGCGCGTTTAATAAATATCACGAATCATTGAAATTACTTGTTCCAAAGCAACTTTGGGTTGACATTCCACCTAGAAATATTGGAAATTCAGAAGAATTACTTTCAGAACAGCTTCGTAAAACAATTCAAAACTTAGAAGAAATAACTGGAAACAATGTTACTGATAATTCCCTCAATAAACAATTCAGAATTAGCAATCAAATCAAGCGGTATTATAAAACCATTCTATATGAAATTAGCGCTTCTGATTTTTATCCATGTAATCCTGCAACTTTTGCGGTTATACTGAGCTTGATAAGCATATCGTTCCAAGATTTAAATTCAAATAGTCAACAATATCTTGAAAATATGGCAAAACTTGTCAAGGAGATGCGAGAACGAATGAGGAAAGGGATTGGAATGGATGTATCTCACATGCCAAGAATTATGTTGACGCCAATGTTTGGAGGTTGGGAGCCTGCAACTCAAGATATTCTCTACGAAATGGGTGCAAGAACGATCTATGCAGATTGGGATGTATTAGGACTACTCGAAGAAATAAATGTTACTAAAAATAATGACCCTATTGAAGAATACGCTAAATTTTTAACAAATGCAACGAGCATGATAGGCTGTGATAATAACACACTCACGAATTCGTATTTAGGTGCTGCAGAGAGATTAAAAGTGGATGGCATAGTCTTCAACCAGCTGTTCGGTTGTCATTCGATATCTAATTGCTATAATATGTTAAGAGAAAAAGTAAGAAGAAATCTTGAAATTCCAATTACTTCGATTAATTTTAACAAGATAGGCGAAAACATAGAGCAAGTCAAAACTCGATTAGGGGCTTATATGGAAATTCTAAAATAGCGAAATAATATAAGAACAT
>JAEOUI010000323.1 GCA_016839425.1 Promethearchaeota archaeon | reverse complement strand
GCAAACCTTTCCTATCAACGATGAAGACGTAACCCTCCTCGTCCAACTTTGCGATGTCTCCAGTGAGGAACCCTCCCTCTTTTATCCGTTCGGCAGTTAATTTGGGATCGTTCCAATAACCTTTCAAAAGGGTATCACTTTTCAGTGCGATTTCACCGATATCGCCTATCGATACGGTTTTAGCAGGATCGTTAATGTCAACGAGCTTGAATCCCATATTCGGCAAGGGCATTCCCACGGAAGCTATTTTATGCACGCCGTTAACTGGGTTTGAAGTTATTAAAGATGCCGTTTCAGTCATTCCATAAAATTCAACAATTTTTGCATTAGTGAAATGCTCAAACTCTTTAATACTCTCGGGAGGCAAGGGAGCAGCTCCCGATTTGCATATTTTCACGGACTTGAATCGCCTGGAAAGGTTCAGGAAGCCCTCGTTTTCAAGGAGTAACATGTAAGTTCTTGGCACTCCAAGAAGGTGCATGGGACGCGATTTTTTGAAAACTTTTACAAAGGACTCATTATCACGCAGGTCAGGGTATAGAGCAATGCATCCCCCAATATTGACTATGCTATTCAAGCAGTTAGTCCAAACGACCACATGCCATAATGGAAGTTGGGTTAATATGGTTTCTTTTCCGGGAATCATATAGCCATTTGCCCATTGTTCGTGCATTTTAGCCGCAGCTACCAATGCGTGATGCGTTAACATTGCTCCTTTTGGTAATTCCGGATAACCGGGCGTGTATTGGAGAACGGCAATGTCCTCCTTCGCGTTCGTTTCGAAAATGGGAGGATCTGGTTTTGTCCTATCAAGAATGTTTAAAAGTTGCGTCGTTCCTTCAATTTCTGGAAGATTCTTATTCGCTTTCTGTGCGAAATCGAAAGCGCTTGATATTATCATATAACGAATGTTAGTCGAGTCCTTGATAGCATTTATTTTATCGAGTTGGGCGGTATCGGCAACGAGAAATTCTGCGCCAGAATCGTTTAATTGGTATTTCAAACCGTTTTCATAAAAGTCCGTATTGCAAGGGCACACGATGCCACCCGCCCTCAATATTCCGTAATAAGCTACGATAAATTGGGGTACATTGGGCATCAGGAGTCCAACTCTTTGGTCCTTTTTCAAGCCTAGCTTCACGAAAGCAGTTGCAAGCCTTTCCACATAATCCTTTAGCGTCTCGTAGTCTATCGTTCTATTCTGGAAGAAAATGGCAGATTTTTTACCGTATTTTTTCGCAGCAATATCGACAAGCTCGTATACATTCATTTCAGGAACTTCTAACGCAATAGGTACGTCCTTATCGTAATTTTTTGTCCAAAATCGTGAAGCGTACGGATCCTTGTTTCTGTTCATTTAAAATCGCTCTAATCTTTTTATTACAAGAAATTATAATAGACTAAGTAATTTAATAATAATCATCCACAACAAATCGTTGGAATTGATCTCACTTCTATTGGAATTTCTATTTTTCTCATTTTTGATTCGATTTGATTTAAAGAAATCGAAAAGAACATGTAAGGCTATATCGGATAAAACTGAAAATATATTACTTAAGAAACCTTTTCATTTGCAAATTTAAAACGATCTTAAGATTTAGAGCAACATATTAAATCACTCTTAGATAATTGTTAATATCATTCAAGTTATAAAAGTTTAATTAACACTGAGTTTCCAATTCTTTATCATGTCATCTATGGATTTAAAATATGAGGGAATCACAAGTGATCTTATTCAGCTTAAGCGAAACTTACAAAAAGAATTGACATATAAAATCCAACGAAGTTTTCTTCATTTAAAAAATATTTTACATCTTAGTAAAAGTTTAAATAAAATCAAGAACTGTAATCTTAGGAATTTTAATCCAATTATTCAACCAAGGTTGAAAATATAAAATAATTTCTAAGATATTTTAATAAAAGGGCGAATTTAATGGAAGTTAATAACGATTTTAATCGTCTAGCAGTTCTGATTGTATCAGATGTTCATTTAGGAGCTTATAGAACCAAGCACGATGCCTTTAAGGGCTTTCTAGATGAAATTATAAATAAAAAAAGAAACGAGGAATTAGCTGATTTACAGGCGTTAATCATCGCAGGGGATTGTTTTGACTTATGCGTGGAAAGTTATCGGCAACTCTGTAAAGAACAGAAATTTCTCGAAATTTACGATAATTTTATCACACTAAGAGAGCTTGATGTTGAAATAATAATAACTCTTGGAAATCACGATGTAATTGTTACAGGTAATTACGACAGGAAATTTAAGTCGAGAAAAGTAGATTTTATCAATGAAATGTTAAAGCAATTCGAAAAAGGATCAAAATACGAACACATATTTAACGGATTTTATTTTTGCCAATATTGCATCGTCCACATTCAAGAACAAGGATTTCTACAAATCTCTTTATACGATTCAAAAGAGGAATTTGCCAACAAGAATATTTCTGATGGATTTATTACTTTTCAAATCTCACCAAGCTTCGATAGAAATTACTATCTTTTAATCATGCACGGTCATCAATTTGATTCATTCTTGAGGCTTTTTTTTGGATCAAGAGTGTGGAAATTTGCCATAGAATCTAAAGAGTCACATAAGGAATTGATAGATTTAATATATAACGAATATTACAAGGGAAAATTAGGGGATCTCATTAAAGATATTAAGAATGTATTCAAGAAACCCGAAATTCAAAGCGAGATGGAACCTCTAGGTAAGCAAAGAAAAGTAAAAAAAGAAGTAAGAAAAAACGTAAAAAAAATCGTGAAAATTGAAAAAAACCGTGATAATCTTAAAGAGAGCAATGAACTAAATTATAAAAAAATCGTTAAAATGATGAGAAAAAAAAAGTACTCTCATATTACTCATGTCATTTTTGGTCATACTCATGAGGCAGAAGTTCCTTATAGAGACGATGGAATATGCATCGGAAACGCGGGTGCTTGGCAACATGTGGATGTACCAAGTTATGCAGGACTCTTTTTAGATGGATCCATAAACATATCAACTACAAAGGAAAAGGGAAAATTATCGGAAAAACCAGGTTTTATTTTCAAGGAAACAATGCAGGGGTATTTTACAGAAGGAATAGACGATTATAGAAAGGGCCACGAGAAAGGTAAGCAATTAAACAATGAATTACAATTCTCGGTTACCATTGACATTGACGACATGGAGGATTTCGTCAAGTTATCTGGTCATAAAGCAAATCTTTCCGGAACGGTGTCCTGTGCGAACTTAGGTAGCGATCTTAGGATTTCCAACGGTGAGTTTAACCTTTTTCAACCCTCTGAAATTACGGGAGAAAGGAGAATGACTTACGAATTCGATTTTACAGGACTCGATGGAAACGAATATTTTTTAGAAGGACATAAAGAAATTTATGACGACCCTGGAAGAATTGATTTTTTTGAAGATATAACTACCCTTTTCGTGCGTATCTACAAAAAAAATAGCGATTTGATCCTCTATGGATCTGGAATTCTCAATTACAACATTACTGACCTCCCTTCAATGCTTACTTCAATGCAAGTTACAAAAGCTTCAAATTTATTAGAGAAAATTAAAACTAAATCCCACTTCTTCTCTTTCCTATATGGCGAACTACGAGATACTTACTTTCACGATTTATGCCCCCTTTATTACACGGCTTACGAGAATATTGTCTTATCGGGAGAACTATCAAGGGAAGGTACTAATAACAAGTTCTTTTTCTTTTCGGGAATTCACGACAAGGATTTTCCATGGGGAGATAAAGCTGGTTTTTGGGATATCGCACTTTTGATAAAAGATGATAATGAGAAATATCGACGCTTTGCTCTTTCAAAGCCTAGAATTGAGAACTTACTATTAGATGTCGAGAAAGGCACATATAGATACGAAGGAGAGATTTTTGAAATATGCGAAGGAAATTCCATTGGTCTTAATCAAATGAAAAAAGTACCTTTACCAAAACATCTAAAAAAGCACTCAATTAAAATCGATATAAAATTCAATACAAGATGGTTTCCCACCCAACGCGTGCCATTCAATCTATTTCCTAACTATAAAGATAATGTTAATGAAGCCTTCAAGAAACATTTATCAAAATGGCAAGACCAATTGGAAGTATTGGGCTTGAAGTTAGTCCCTCATAAAGTATTGATCGAAGAAGGAACAATTGTCTTAAAAAACGAGAGAGAAGAGGTTCAATTTCTACTTGTGAAAGAAAACATCGTCGGTGAAGCAGAGGTTTCCTCGTTCCAAAACATTAAATGGCCTTCACTCTATTATAATTATTTTTGCAGAATAGATCCGGATTTGGACGAGTTATGGCTCCACATCCGTACGGATGTGCTTAAAGAAGACCTTAGAGAATTCTTCTTAAATAAGATAGAAGGACAATTAGGAAAGATCGTAAATCAATTAGCGTGGTTAGATGTTAAAATAGAAAAAGACACCCTTAAGGTTCTCTCGAGGCCTGAAGGAGATAAATTACCAGATCCTGAGAATATCCTTTTAGAAATAAACAACGACCATTATCCCACTGCCGTTTTTCAAAGGCGCATTGTCGAATTAGGTACTAATGTTAACGGGAAATCAGTAATGGCTTTAGAAGAAAATATGGATGCTCTTAATTTAAGTAACATTGGTTCCGACCAGAGTTCCATTGTCGTTGCTGTAAAAAACGAGGATAAACATGCTGCTTTGGATCAAGTAATTAACACTAGTGGTTTTTTTAACAAATTAGAAAAAATCAGACAAGCAACTGGAAAAGATAAAAATGAGTTTTCCATAATCATCAAACCTAATTTCATGTTCATGTATTCGTTAAAAGATCTAACTACATTCACGGATCCAGATTTAGTCAAGCAGCTCGTGAATAGAATATGGGAGAATGGATACCGAAACATCGCAGTAGCCGAAGCTAGAAGTACATATGGTATTTATGTTACAAATAGGGAAGTAAGAACTGTTGCTAAATATATTGGATTAAACGGATTTTGCGATAAAGAGCAGAAATACAATGTAATCGACCTTTCTTTAAACAACGAAGAATATCGATTTGAAGGACTTTTGGGAATGCATTCGGTAAATACAGATTGGAAAAACGCTGATTTTCGGATATCTTTTGCAAAAAATAAAACACACGCATACACATTTTACTCGCTTAATCTTAAAAATATTTATGGTGCCTTGCCCATGGAAAACAAGTTTAAAGAATATCACTGCGAAAGAGATATCTTTTCAACCACCATAGAGTACTTGAAGCATTTTCCCGTACATTTTAGCTTTATAGACGCATTTATTAGTGCGGACGGCCCTTTTGGAGTGTTTGCGGATAAAAATCCTAATATTACAAAAACCATTATCGGTGGGGAAGATTTGGTTGCAGTAGATTGGATTGGAGCGGCCAAAATGGGTTTAGATCCGATGTTTAGCGAATACATGGAGCGGGCAGTAAGAGAATTTGGAAAGCCTGAGATTCTGTTGATAGGAAATCGTACATTATATCAGAATTGGGTGAATGTGCCCAAAATTGTTTCCAAGCTTGCTTTCGGACTTGATAGAGAATATTATTTTGGCAATTTCCTTTACTCGACGATGGTCACATTTGACCCTTTCTTCGTTTTTAAGGACAAAAGAACTTTAACTCGAATCATAAGGGCTTTTAACGATCCTCTTCGGAGCTTATTATTTGAACGAGTAAGAAAGGGAGAGATTGATATAAAACAATCTAAGAAGTTATTTAAAAAATTCTCGGGGACGAAAAAAATAGAGGATTTACTAATTATTTAAAATTTTATTTTACATTCACTCCTTTCTTGCTCAAAATCGCTTGCAATAACTCTTGATTGAGGAAACTTTTTAGCGATCTTAATCGAAACGGGTGCGTTTCCACAACCAATTTCTAAACAAGTTCCATTACCATCCTATAAGAAATTATCGATTAAGGCGTTGTTGATCTCATTTTGAAGGTTTTTTCCTCTTGGAGAAAACGCGTGATAAGCGCAACAAGCAAATATGAAAAAAAATGAACAAAATCCCACGAGACAGATAAAAATAATTCTTAACCACCAAATACCAATAAACACGGATAATATCGAGAACGCTAAACTCAGAATTCCACCTATCAAGAGAAATTTTTTAGGCATCCAATTTCCATAATT
>JAEOUI010000322.1 GCA_016839425.1 Promethearchaeota archaeon | reverse complement strand
TTTGCAATGGTTGTAGATTAGGCTGCGCAATAGCGTCTAGCATGCCTGCTCGATGGAAGACCCTATATGCCAAGTTTCTTACAGGTTTTTTGAATGGGAACTTGAATTAAGGCTAAAATTTTGTTTAATTTTATTTAATCCTATAAAAAGTAAAAAAAAAATAATACATCAAATAATCATTGAATTAACCATTCTTTTGCAGCATTAATATCTTCAAAAGGTTTAATATTCATCGAGGCTATCTTATTAAGGAACTTCAACATAAGTTTCTTTAAACCAGTTAATCCAACGATAGCCATTTTATTTGTGATTTGTTTCAAGTCGCCTGCCAACTCTTTTAGCTTGTTAGAAACATCCACATCCACGACACTATCCCTTATATCAGTTAAAATCAAGAGATCTGATCTATTAGAACTATTAGCTATTGACAAATTCTCTTCGATTGCGTTAATATATTCTTTTCCTCTTAAATTCCTATAATCACACACGAGAATTTGTTGTCCTTTGTAATTTTCCCATCTCCCAACTGTTTCTATCATGTAACAAATACTTTTTTTTTAAAAAAATAAAAAAATTTTAGTTTTTAAGTTTTTTTATCTATGGAGAAAAGGAATCATTTTCGTAATACAATCTCTTTTGTAGATCCTTCGATAAAGGCTTTCTTTTTCACAAATAATGGCTTGCACCTATTGCATAAGATCGCCTCTTCTTCGGATAATTCCTTTCCACAAAATCGACACGCATTTTCTGGATAATTTCTAATATAGGATTTAGAATATCCTGCGAGGTATATGCCGGGCATCCCCTTAGAAATCCTTTGGATTTCCCAATGATAACTCGAGCCGTTTATAGAATCAATTAATTTTTTCATCTGATGGACGCTATATGTCCTTAATGCTGAAACGAGTCCATCCCATAACACTATGGCTTGAAAAGCAGGTAAGATCCAAGTGAAAATATAAGCTTTCCATCCTAACTGAAATTCTTTGGCAAACTTTTTCACTAAAGCCATTGTTATAAACGGAGAAAATAATGTAGCCACGAATCCTTTAATGTTTAATTCTGACATTTCGAAAATTGCGATGGGTTGGTTCGAATCAACGGCGTCTTGTAAGATTTTCTTTGCCTTAGCGGGCGGAAAATGGTGAAAAGCAGTGAACATTGTCCTGAGACCCTTAAGATTTTTTGGCATTTTTAAAGCGTCTAGCGATTTTGATTCGTATGATAAATTCGAGTTTATATTATTAATCTCTTTGATTAGATCAAGTTCAGGAAATTTATCCGTTAATTTAACTACAATAGATTTGTCTTTTTCGTTAATCTTTTCGTAGATGTGGTACCCAAACGATCCACTGCACATGTCAATAATCGTTTTTGAACTCGTTGTTTTTAACAAGTGAATGATCTTAGGAACGATTGGATCATATATCTTCATTTTTTTTTGAAGGTAACCCAGATATTTTGAAAGAAAGACTCGCAATATACTAGGACACCATCTATAATCTTCAAGTTCGTATAATTTAATTTTAATCCTTCGCAACTATATCCCCTAAAATTTGTATTAAATCAAATTTTTTGATTATAACCTTAGTTCCCCTAGTATTTAAACTGTACTATTTAGAGATACAGAAAAAAAATCATAATAACATTAAACTTCAATAGAAGTAAAGAAAAATTTTAATTTCATTCAAGATTTTCTAATCTGGTGTATAAAGCTTGGCAAACGAATTGATAATACTCGCAGTTTTCCTTATTACTTTAGGGTTTTTTTTATTCAATAAGATTCTCAATAAACTCATTGGTCAAAATCCCGAAAAATTAAGTGAATTTAGAGAAAAAACTAAGAACCTACAAGAAAGAATCAATAACGCTCAATTAATGAACGATCCGTACATGATGCGGCAATTACAAGAAGAAGTTTCCCAGTTGATGAAGACAATGATGAAAAAGCAATTAATTCCCGCTTGTGGAAGGTGCATTGTCTTTCTTGTTTTATTCTTCATTCTTGATAATTTCGTGTTTTTTAATTATAGATCAGGAATCTTCCCATTTCCAATCCTGTTTTTTGGCAGTGGTTGGGCGGCACTCTATATCTTGTTTGGTATAGGATTGTCTCTATTATTATATGGAGTAAAGAAATTATATCTAAAGGTTACAGGGAAGGAAGACAAGAAGACTTCGATTTTAAAACAGATAATGGGAAGAGATAATGAAGGAACGAATCGCATGAATCTTTATGGATCAATATTACCGAATAACATCTCTAGCACTGAAGAATTTGATCAAATGATAGATAATAATAATTACGATGATACGAGCGATTCGTGGAAAAATAAAATCTCATAAGTAATTGATCAACAATGTCGAAAGTAAAAGGGATTAATTGGAGCGTTTTGAGAGAAAAAGAAGTACAAAAGCAACTCGTCATTTATTTAATATTCGCTTTTTTAATGATTGGTCTTAATTATTTGATACAGAAGACTAACCAGATCCTTTTATATCCATATATATGTAAAAATTTTGGAAATGTGGAGTTCATCCATGCTCTCTATTGTTCGACTGATCCAATTAATATGGCAGAATTATTAGGATCCATCGTTGCTGTTGGTGTTACTTACATTGTAAAATTTTTCTTGGATAAATATGTGGTTTTCAAAAAGAGTGGTGGCAATCTTAAAGATACTTCCCAAGAATTCTTCAAATATTTTGGCTTCGCCATTCTCACGACCCTCCTTAACATTGGAATTCAATTTATAATGACAAATTTCATAGGAAGTCCACTTGAGATCAGCATGATCGTAGCCTTGGTTATTGGATACACGGTAAAGTTCTTTTTGGATAGAAAATATGTGTTTACGAATGATTATGATAATATAAATTAGAGAGAGAAAAGAGAACTCAAAACTTACTTTAAGTTATCCTAATTTAATCCAAGAGACAGAAAGAAAAAATTTAATAGAAAGAAAGGTGATCTTTTACATATGCCTGACGATCGCGACGACGAAGATAAATCAATCGTAGATGCCCTCTCCACCTTAGGGTGGGTTGAAGAAAAAGAGGACGAAGAAGAAGATAACGAGGCGGGTTCCCTCGTCGAACAGTTAAATTTCCTCAAGGCAAATAATAAAGAATTGTCAGAAAAATTACGGCAAAGCTCTTTAGATAAGCAGAAGGCTGATAAGGACATTGCTCAATTAAACAGAGAAAAACAAGATTTAATCCATCAAATTAATGAACAAGAAGGCTTAGTGGAGGAATTAAGACAGGAGATTGATAAAGAAAGAAATTTAAAAAAGAATATTTCTCAAGAAAAAGAAGAAATCATTCACGAGTTACAATTAGAGGTACAAAGGTTATCTGAAACTCCAAATGGAACACAAATTTCAGGATCTAAATTAGAGGAATTAAACGATTTAATTAAAAAAAAAGACCAAGAAATTGAACAGTTATATTCTCAATTATACGATCAATCAAAAAACATTGAACAAATTAACATTTCGATACAAAAAAAAGACGAAATCATCCAAGTAATGACAAACCAAATCGATCAAATCAAGGCAGAGCAATCGTCAAGTTCGAAAGATTCCGAAGATAAAGACCTCAAGATAAAAGAATTAATGGAACAAATTCAATATCTTGAAAGCGATACCATCCAGAAATCGAAATACGATAAGTTAGAATTATTAATCGAAAAAAAAGACGAAATTATCACGGAAAAAGAAAAGAACATTTTTGAGCTAAATAACACTATAGAATCTTTAAATCAGAAGCTAAATGGATTGCAGCAACAGGTAGAGACTTTTAGCTTGGCAAAAAAGGAGATAGAAAAAAAAGAAGAACGAATTCAATCCTTGCTTGGCGAACTTGAATCCCTCAAGCAAAAAGAGGGCAATGATACAGAACAAATTAGAAGTTTGGAAGAAAAAATAGCAGATTCTCAGAAAGTAGTAGCAAAATATGAGATGGATATAGCTCAATTGCAAGAAAAAGAACAAGAATTAAACGAAATAAAGGAAAACAATATAAAATTGAAAAATAAGATAATCGAAGCAGAAAAAATCGAAGATAAAATATTATCGGATCTTCAAATCCAAAAAGATAAAACTTTAGTCCTTGAAAAAAATTTAGAGGAAAAAGAAAAAGAAGTCGTGGATTTAAAAAAGAAAATAAAATTATTGCGTAGGGATTTGTTTAAACCTTAAATGTAGTTTCCATTACAAATTTTCCAAACTGGTCATTCTATTTAAATAAAAAGTAAAAAATTAAAATAACAACGAGTTATAAGTTTATTTTTCTCTCCACTCCTGACCACATTCACCACACTTGTACTTTTTACCGTACATGCGCGGATAATCGAGAATGATGTTTCCCTTGTCAACAGATTCGTGGATTAACGACTTGTTTTCATTTCCGCAATTAGGACACCTTCGACGACCTTCCATTTTTTCAATAGTAAGTAATCCATCGGACGATCCAGGAATACCAGGTCCGGCAGAAGACGCGCTCGACTCTGCTGTGCCAGATACCGCATCGCTGATGGTGGCCTCGTGTTCCTTATGAACGGAGGCGGCAATTTTATCCATTTCTGATTCTTTTTCTAAATCAGAATCCGCTGAAAGTTGAACGGCATCAGATTCCTTGTAATGTTCGCCCTTGCTTAAATTTTCAAGAAACACTGCATCGTCCCCTTCTTCACAAATCGTCTCGTTTTGTTCTCCAGCCCGATCCGCATCAATTTGTCTAGCCCATTGACCAGCTTTCACCTTTTCCTTTACATTACAAGCGCTTCCTTGCCAAACAAAAACATCAGTACCCATATCTAATACAAAACAATCCTCTGAATCTAACGAATTCTTCGAAAACGGAACCTGAACCATCTTCATTGCGTTGATATCTTCAAATTCTTCTGAAGAAACCCGATAAAGTACATTCACATGTTCTGTAAAACCAGCAAAATCGCCCGTCATTACATCTTTCAACATTGTCTTGGCAACATTTTTCTCAACAATTTTCATAGCGCCCTTGCTTGCAATAAGCTTGAGGAACTCGGCAGTTTCTTGATTCTGATCGACCGTTATTATTTTAGCTGCACCCCCCCGCTCTTGATCGAGTTTTCGAGCTTGAGCGGCTCCACTTGTCTTTTCGTCAACGCTACATTTGCTTCCAATCCATATGAAAATGGTTTTTTCGTCGTCGATTAAGTACACGTCGCCCGTAGAAAACACTAGCTTGTCTATTTCCTTGAGTTCTCCCTTGTCGACTAAATAAATCTTCATTTTTCATCAACTTTAGATTTTTTTAAATTTAAAAGTTACAAATATTATAAAGTAATATCTATAAAAATGTTCTTAATAGCGTAGGTGAAACACATGTTATAGGTTTTTTTTCATCAAATAAGATTTGATAATTTCAAAATTTCTCATATAATGGATTAAAAAGAAAAAGTAATTAAAAATCGTTAAGAGCCTGGCGAATTCTGTCAACAAATTCGGAAATCTTTGTTATATCGACTGACGCATAAGCAATCCTTATCCCATTTATATTATCGTTTAACTTTTCTATGGGGATAATTCCAATTTTGTATTTTTTTAATAGGTGATCTGCGAATTCGGAAGCCTTAATTTTGTTTGGATCTAAGTTCATAAAAAGAAAAAATCCCCCAGAATTAGGATCAATCGATACACCTGGAATATTTATAACAGATAATTCTTCGTTAATTTTTTTATAACGTGCTTCCAAAAGTACCCTGACCTTTTCTCGCTCTTTAATAATATTATCCATTCCTTTTTCTCGAAAGATTTGTATTGTTAGATCCTGATAAAAGTGATTTGTATTCGAGATAGTGCTTCTAGTAATACCCTCAAGCTTGTTGTTTATTTCTTCTTTGAGAATATCAAGTTCTTTATCATTGTTTACCCAAGCAGGTTTTAATCCGATGGTTACAAATCCTACTCTGCCACCATACACTAACAATTCCTTTGTAATTCCATCTAATTTTATTGGGATTATATCTTCTTGAATATCTATTAAATCGTAAAATAAAGACCGACTCACTTCTCCTTCGTTGTATACATATGGTTCGTACGCATCGTCTACGAGTACAATTATTGGCAACTTTATTTGTTCATAACTTTCTTTAAGTGTCTTAACAATATTTTCAATTTCTGCACGTTTGGGAGTGTATCCAGTTGGATTATTAGGAAAGTTTAATATGATTACAATTTTTTCTTGGGTTTTTGCAACCTCCAGGATAGTATTTTTGAGCCCTTGAAGGTTCAACTCTCGACCAACGAAAAATTCGAATGATTTGATATTAGCTCCAATGAATTTATTTATAATATTGTCATAATTACCCCACCTTTTATTTGGAGAGATAATAATATCATTTGGATTTAAAAATAAGGAACAACAAAGAAAAATTCCATTTGTCACACCTTGAGTTACTATAGGCATGGAAGTGTATTTTTCTAATAAGTCTGTTTTATCCCTTTCTTTAGATGGATCAAAGAGTGATTTTTTCACGATCCATTCTTTCCATATTTCTCGAATCGCTTGAACTCCACCTATAGATGCGTAGGGCACCAATGAATCGACGCTCAAGTTAGAATACGGCTTTATAGCATCCAAATAGCAAGGTACCCAATCGTTAGAGCCACTATCGATGAAGTCTTTTTCATATCCATAAGCAGAACCGATAGTTGCGTTAAGGTCAGCTTCTTTTTTAGCTCTTCCTGACCAATAGAATATACCATCAGGTAAAAAGATGCGCTTGCCCAAGTCTGAAAAAGCATTCCATAAGGGTGTTTTCCTT
>JAEOUI010000321.1 GCA_016839425.1 Promethearchaeota archaeon | reverse complement strand
TCTAGATCTATTTTACGAGAAATTTTGACAATATCTTCATCGATATGGATTGATCTATCTTGATTATCGAACACCACGTCTACTCTCGCCCATTTAGAAGGGGCTCCACCGTTTGTTCCCCCATTGCAGATCAAATTCTTAATGTTATTGCATCTTAGTTTATTACCTGAAAGTTCTCCTAAAGCAAAAACGAACGCATCTATGATATTGGATTTCCCAGATCCGTTAGCCCCGACTATTGAGGTAAATCCCCTGCTAAAATTAATTTTCGTCCGTTTTTTGAAACTCTTAAACCCTTCACAAATAAGTGACTTAATGTAGACCATTTTCTTCACACCATATTTAGTTTTGTCGTCATCATATTATGCTACGCTTTTACTGAACTATATCTAAAGAAGATCAAGATATATATTAAAGAAATACATAAGAATTTGATTTGAAATGAAGTGATATCTGGATAATATTTATGGATTATACTGTTGATATTATAAATTTCCATACACCGCGGAATTACTGGCATCTTCACTAAAATAATCTTTAGAATCTTTAGTTATAAAGAAAAATTGTATTATGTATCCATAACCTTCGATACATTAATGTAAAATCTTAAATAATAGTTCTTAAATAAGAAAAATGGGGAATCTAGAATGATAGATAATGATTTTTTTAAAACTGACAGAAAATTCGAGGAAATCATGAAAAACATGCATTTTCCAATTTTCATCGTTGGTTTTGATGGAAAATTTAAATATTTCAACGACTCTACCAAAAAAATAATTGGTGATTCAGAATTCGGTTTAAATTCCCACATCATGCAAAATATTCATCCTGATGATCGAGATCGGTTATTAGAGTTGTTTAAGGAAGGTGTAAAAAAAGGCAAATCCTTTATAGACGAGAATATTAAATTTCGAATCGTTAATGCTAAGGGGGAGTCCAAGTGGTACTCGAGCATGACCAAAACTTATATAGATATTGATGGTAATAGTGTTGGTTTCATCTCAATGTTAAAAGATATAGATCGAGAAAAGCAAATGGAAATACAATATGAAAAAATCAAACGAGATATGCAAAAATTCAAGCAAGAAGAATCAATTAAATCCATGGATGCTGAAGAAAAGATTACTCTCATCAATAAATCACTTGAAGGAATTTGTTTATTGTTTAATCTCTCATTTAGTTCGACAGATTTAATGTTTTGGATGGGGATTGATAATCTCTCTAAATTATTTAAAACGTTTGTCAATATTATGCTTAATAGCGAAGAATTGGATGAATTTAAAGATATAATAATGAAAAAAGATTTAGATATCAAGATCCGTGATGGACAGGCATATCTTAAATTAATTGACTAGATCTTTTTTTCCCACTTTATTCAATTTTTTTTAACGAACGATTAGGTAAATTAACTAAATTCTACCTCAAAATAAATAATAATTTATTCACTTTAATCGAAAAATTATTAGATGTGTTTAACCTTATTATATTACTGATTTCATGAAGAAGGTATATTTGGTGGATTACGATCGGTGTAATCATCGCTTTTGTGGCTGGGTGTGCATCAAAAAATGTCCCATTACTCTTAGCAATGCACAATTAAAAACCCATCAAAAAAAGAAAAACGCTCCCATTTGGTTTCAAAAATCCACTCAAAAGATTAGAATAAAATCAGAGGATTGTTTGAAATGTGGTGTTTGCGTCAATGTTTGTCCAACAAACGCTATTTATGTTAAAAATATATTGGAAGAGCCTGACGACTTATCTCCTACGCATAAGTACCCCGATTCTAATGAAAGGATAGGATTTCGGCTATATAATCTTCCAACTTTGGTGAGCGGAAAAGTCTCTGGTCTTTGTGGGCCGAATGGAATAGGTAAGTCTACGGTGTTAGAGATAATTGCTGGACGATTGAAGCCTAATTTTGGTGAATCCTTAAAAAAACAGGAAGATTTATCTTGGAACTACATTGCAGAGAATGTTCGAGAAAGTGAAATGAGAAATCATTTTAAATCGATTGCACGAAATGACAGAAAGATTGCCTATAAGCACCAAGTACTAAAGATATTGTTTGAAAAATACGAAAAAGAAACAGTTCAAGCCATATTAGAAAAAGAAAATGATGTGAGTGAGAAGTTCTATAATAAAATTTTAAGAAGCTTAGATATTGACGTGATTGCTAATAGGAACTTAGATCAATGCTCTGGAGGCGAATTACAACGTTTTGCCATCGCTTTAATTCTCATAAAAGAAGCGGATATATATATCATTGATGAACCCTGTACCTTTTTAGACGTCCAAAAACGACTTAAACTAGCACGATTATTAAGAAGGCGAGCCCAAGGTTTTGACGAGCAGAGACCATGTCCCGTGTTAATCGTTGAACACGATTTAGCTATTTTAGACTATGTTTCTGACTTGGTACAATTATTTTATGGTGAACCACATAAATTTGGAATCATTTCCAAACCGATGACCACAAAAAAAGGAATAAATGCATATTTGGATGGATATTTAGCTACAGAAAATATAGAATTTAGAGAAAAACAATATGGTTTTCGCCATTCAACCACAGGGAGGACGTGGAGTGATGCATTAGTATTTGTGGAATATGGAAATATCACTAAGACGTATACTTCCTTTAAGCTAAATGTCAATCCCGGAAGGATATATGCTTCCCAAATTTTAGGTATTGTCGGCGAAAACGGATGTGGTAAATCAACTTTTGCTAAAATTTTGGCTGGTTTGCTTCAGCCCGATCCTGGCGCTGATTTTAATCAAATTCAAGCTACGGTCTCATATAAGCCTCAATACATTACTCGTGATTCAGAACATTTAGTTAAGGATTTTATAGTGGAATATTCTCAAAACTATAATTTCTCTGAGGGTATGTATCTCGTCCTATATAGACCGCTTGGAGTTGATAAATTGTTTAAAAGGGCCATAGCTAATCTTTCAGGCGGTGAGCTCCAGAGGGTTTTTATCGCCGCTTGCTTGGCTAAAAAGGCTGATTTATACATATTAGATGAACCTTCAGCTTACTTGGATGTAGAGGAGCGAATCAAAATCGGGCAAATCATCCGAACAATCACCAAAAAAGCAAATGCAGTCGCAATTTGTATAGAACACGACATTCAGATAGCTGATGCCTTAGTTGATCAATTATTGCTGTTTAAAGGAAAGCCGGGTATACATGGTGAGACTATTGGTCCTTTGAATAAACGTGAAGGAATGAATTTATTTTTGAAAACAATTGATGTTTCATTTCGAAGAGATACTAAGACTGGTCGAGCCAGACTAAATAAGAAAGGATCTCATAAGGATAAAATACAAAGAGCCTCTGGAGAATTTTGGGGTGTAAAGAATTAAACGAATTAAAGTATTTTCATAAAAATAAGCACATAACCAAGAAAAATAAATAAAAAAAAGGTGGAATTAGATATTAAAATGCTTGAGGGAAAGACATCTTATATTTCTAGCCTTGTTGAATACCTA
>JAEOUI010000320.1 GCA_016839425.1 Promethearchaeota archaeon | reverse complement strand
TGAATTGAGGATCAACTATGGAATAATCCGGAAACATGTATTTAGGATGACCAAGGGAAAATTTTTGCTTATCGATGTATAACACGGCAAAATGTGTTGCTTCGCTACCACTTCCCGCTGTCGTGGGGATACAAATTAATGGAGTTCCCTTATTTTCGAAATTAACTTTTTTTTTAATATATTTTTCGGGACTTTCAAGATTTTGAGAAAATATTGATATGCATTTTCCCATATCCATCACCGATCCTCCCCCAATTGCTAAGATAATATCGTAATTATCCTTACGAAAGAGATTTAATCCTCTATTAATGTCTTCGATCTTTGGATTATTGCTAAATTCAAAAAATCGATAAATTGTACGATCTTTTAATAATTTCGATAAAATTTTCTTAGCACTTGAAAATTCGTAGGAATTTTTACCTGTTACTAAGAAAATCTTCTTATAATTTTTTTCGTCAAGAATATCTCGTAATTTTCTAATGGAATTTATGCCAAAATATTCAATCATTTTCTTCTAAATATCTTATAAAATTATTTTTTAGATCAATTAACGGAATCTTAGGTCTCCCTAATTCATTTCGAGATCCTTTTCTAACTTTTATAACTAACATTGCAAGTTGGTTTAGATTCTTTATCTTTTCTAGTTCGGATAGAAGTCCTTCTTTTGTTGATGCTACAACCGCATTTTTGTAATTACAACCCAATGCTACTTGTTTTAGATTTATTGAACAGGAAACGCTAGGTTGATCTCCTGTAGATTCGTACGCTTCGTTGTCAAATACAATATGTATGAGATTTGAGGGTTGATAATGCCCTATCGTTGCTAGAGCGCCCATTTGCATTATAACGGCACCGTCTCCATCAAGTATTACTACTTTTCTTTTTGGTTTTTGGAGCGCTATACTCAAACCAATTGATGCCGCACATCCCATTGAACCTACCATCGAAAATTCTTTTTCATGGTTTTCATTTTGAGCTTCTCTATATTCATAAAGTTCTCTAGACAATTTTCCCGTCGTACTCACAATTATCTCGTTTTTTTCAAAAGATTTAATACAAATTTTTAATGCTTCCTCTCTTGTCAACTCATATTTCTCTAAATTATCTTGTTCTTTACTAGCTTCAGCGACAATACCTTTTTTAATTATCAAGGCATAAGGAGCATTATTGGTTTCCAGATATTGTTTTGCAATTTTTACCTGTCTATCAATTTCGTCTAGATTTGAAGTTAAGATGGAATATGGAATGTTTAAGTCTTCAAGTAAAACCGTGGTGATTTTTCCCATTTTTGCGTGCTGAGGGGCGTCAGTTTTACCAGGCTCGCCTCTCCATCCAATCATGAGCAACACGGGAATGGAAAAAATTTCCTTGTCGCATAGAGAGGTTAAAGGATTAACAGTTTTTCCGAGCCCAGAATTTTGCATATAGGCCACTCCTGGTTTTTTTCTAGCAAGATAATATCCCGCGCAAGCGGCAATGGCTTCACATTCATTACACGAAATGATATTCGTCAACAATTTGCCGTTGTTTTCGTTTAAAAAACTCATCCAATCCGCAAATGTCGAATCGGGTACGCCTGTAAAAAAAGTTAGATCGTATTTTTTAAATATTTTGAATAAATCGTTTGACAAAATCATAACAATCCCTCTGCAACTTCCACATCTTTCTTATCGTGAATCTCGATCCATCCCTTATGTACTTCTGAAATCTCTACTCGAAAACCCCTATCAATAATTTCTTGTATAAAATCTGTAAAAGAGGCCATTTTAAGAGATGCTGCCTCGTGAAATGGTCCATTATGGTTGCTCTTGAGGTCTTCATAAACTTTTTTGATAATATCGACTCCATATTCCGAGAAATAAGCAATTCCAATGAACTCGAAATCTGCCATATCCTTATTTATATTTTTTCCAATTCTTAGAATTTCATTGTTTTTTTGGTTTATTCTTTTAATTTCGTCCTTGGGCTTGTTTTTTGTAAGAACCAAATCTAATTTTTTATCTTCATCGTGCTTGTGAAATGTGTAAGAATTATCTAAGACTAAAACTATATCGCCTTTGGTTTCTATTAAATTCCTTATTATCTGTTCGTTAAAAATAATATCAGAATTAATGTATATAAATCCTTGAAGCATCTGTTCTACAGCTTTAAAAAGCGAATGTAATATAAAATAGTCTTCAAACTCGTCGTTATCTATATGTTTTACACCATCAACATCAAAGGATTCTTTTTTATATCCTCTTATGACCGTAATATCCCTCAAACCTAAGTTTGAAAGAACATCTACTTGTCTTTGCAATATTGTTTTCCCTTTGACCTTAATCATTGATTTTGGGCAATCAAAATCAAGACTTTTTCCAGCAGCCGGAATAATGACTTTTGTTGAAGTCCGTGCGAATTTCAGATCCTTTTCCTTTATCTCTAAGAATCCCACATCTTTAAAAATTGATTTAACTGGACTACATAAAGGTTCTGCTTCAAAACCTCTCTTGTTTCTAAGAATACTTAAAGCTGTCTCGTACATTGCTTTATGTGCCGATCTGAGGAGATGATTTGCGTAGATTACGATATTAAATCCATTATCTTTTAACTCGTCTTCCGTAATTGTATTATATGTTGTAGGGACGCACACTAAAGGCTTTCTGTTTCCCAATTCTTTAGTAAGTTTATCGTATTGCTTTGCAAAAGCTAATATTTCCGTTGGATTATTGCTTTTTGAATGAATCATAATTCCATCTGCACCTGCTTGCAAATATTTTTTTGCCCTATAAATCGCATCCTCTAAACCTGCTCCCGAAATCAAGCTTTCGATTCGGGCTACGATCATGAATTCTGGAAATAGTTGTGATTCTTTTCCTCTTTTAATTTTTGTAGCAAATACTTCAGGGTTTTCTTGTGCTTGAATCGTACCCGCTTCAAGGCTATTTCGCTTTGGAAACTGTTTATCTTCTATTATTACCATTGAAACGCCTAAATCTTCTAAGGATCTAACGAAGTATTCAAAATTAGTCGCCTCTCCTCCAGTATCTCCATCAACTATCAGTGGCTTGTTCGTTCCGTTAAAAATCTGCCTGATTGTTTCGTATCTCGATTCCGGTCCAATAATTTCGATGTCAGGATATCCTTTTGAAGCACTATCCGTTAAACTACTTTCCCAAAATCCGTCAAATTCGCTTGTTTCTCCGTTTATATCCTCTTTAATGTTATTGGCTATGATCGCACTCAGTCCATTATGGGCTTCTATAATTCTTAAAAATCCCTTGCTTTCTAATATTAATTTGAGAGCCTTCCTTCTTTCGTCAGTAGAAATTCTATTCTTTAAAGTCATGCTCTATTTTCTTCCATATTTATTTATGTTGTTTGAGTTGAAATATAATATTAAAAAATCTTTCACAAGATTTTCCATCGTAATAATCCCAATATTTATTTCTGATTTCGTCTATCCTTGCTTTACTATTAGGTAACCACGAAGATAAGGAATGGAACGCCTCAATCAATTGTTTTCCATTATACGCTATAGGTCCAATCGAAATATCTTCTAATTTATGGTATAATCCAGGATATCTTGAATATTTCTCAAAATCGTAAGGAAATAATAACGCTGGTTTATCTAATAACACGAAATCAAAAAAAATGGTGGAATAATCGGTAATAAGCATATCAGAAATTACAATTAATTCTTGAGTATCGACAAATTTATCGATAATCATGATATTTTTTGAATTTTTCACGAAACTAAATTGCGTGTTAAAATGAGATTTACAGATAAATAATGAATTTGTAGATTCTAAAAACCGAATTAAATCTATAAATTCGTCTTTTGATAAAGGTAATATACTATCTTCTGTTATGGATCGATAAGTTGGAGCATATAGAATAATCTTTTGAAATTCTCTAGAAATATTATATTTATCTTTCAAATCATTCTTGAAATTATCGTTATTTTTAAATAATATGTCGTTTCTGGGCAAGCCAGTGACTATAATTTGATTTGGATTAATTTGAAACGCAGAACAAAGAATATGGTTG
>JAEOUI010000319.1 GCA_016839425.1 Promethearchaeota archaeon | reverse complement strand
CAGTTCTATAAATAGGCTTGTAAATTAAAATTCAATAAAGAAAAAAGGTATATACAGAAATCATGTTAAAAATCGTTCATTGGTCGGACCTTCATTTTGGATCTTCGGGGTTTATCGAAGAATGCATGGAAAAGTTCCTCGATTATATCAACGAGGCGAGGCCTGACGCTGTCGTGTGTACGGGTGATTTTACACATAAAGCAAAAAAGAGCCAATATAAAGTGGTTGAGGACTATTTAAAAAGAATACATGCCCCCATGCTCAATGTAATTGGCAACCACGACGCAGGTAACAATGGAATCGTCTTTTTTGAGAGATATGTTGGACCAAGAAGAACCATACTTACATTAAATCACAAAAACGTCGTTATTATTGGTGTGAGAAGCCCTCGCAATAACACATCTGAGGGAGAACTCGGGGACGAACAATTAGAATGGCTCATACAGCAATTAAGTCGTCACGAAGGAAAGTTTAAGATACTTGTCCTCCATCACCACCTGGTAGCTGTACCAAACGCTGGTCATAAAAGAAGTACTTTAGTCGATGCTGGAGAAGTTTTACAAGTGACCCAGGAATACGGTGTCGACTTGGTGCTCCAAGGTCATCGTCACGCACCCCATGCTTGGCAATTCGGGGCAACATCACTTTTATATTGTGGTACAACAACTTCAGACAAGGTAAGAGCGGATGAACACCCAAGTTTTAACGAAATAACTATATCGGACGACAAAATGGAAGTAAATATTGTTGATACGCTCACATTAAAGAGAAGATTATTAATAAGCAAGATTCGTGGGAAGATCGATTATCTTAAAGCAAGAAACGACAAGCTCAATCACATTATAGATTCTGGGATTTTTCAAGATATTGTTTAGAAAAATCTTATAATCAATTTTTAAATGGCTGTTATAAAATTATTCTCAACCTATATGTAATTAAAACTTCAAATTATCAAATAAAATTATAATTCAAAATATTTATATCAATTTAGCTACTATTGACACAATATAACAAGAGATTAAAAATATTTTGAATTATAAAAAGAAATTGGAGTTTTTCGTCTTCAGCATGGGTATTTTAATCGCTTCTAAACTATTTAATTATATCTTACTTTCAATCATTTCTATTTATTTTTTCTCTTTTATAACATTATCAGTTCTATTCACTATTCTGCTCGTCGTAATTCGAAATAGGATATTATATCATAAAAGAGGAATTTTAGAATATCGTACCAAATATATCGTAAAGGAAAATGGTTTTGAAACTGAGGAGCTAGAAATTTACGCTACAGGCCCATATGTTGAATTTGAAAAGCAAGATAAAAAGATACTTCGAGTGAGATTCTATTACGACACTTTGGCTGGTAACCCGCTCTTCGTTGGAATTTATGTCTCATTAATAATAGAAGGAATCGCATCATTAATTTATTTTTTATACCTAGATCAAACAACCATTACACATTTTAAGATAGATCCATACCAAGCGATTAGTTTTGTTAATCTCGTTACAAATATTTTTTATATTTTCGTTGTTTTTATAGCTCTTTTTTTAAGTATCTTGATAAGGGAAAAGTCTTGTGAATTTATATTCGATAAAAGTACGGATTGCTTTACAAAAAATAAAATAATAATTATAACCAATAAGCCAAAAATTAAATTCGAAAAGACAGTTTTTGAAATCGAAAGAATAGATATTAAGGCTTTAGAAATCGGAGACGATGAGGATGGAATCACATATTATTGGATTTATCTCGTTTTGAAGGACGGGAAAATAAAATTTTATTCTACCTCGTATAAGGATAAAACACAATTTCTTGATTATACAAAATATCTTTGCGATTTTTTGGATATTAAATATAATTTAGCGAATAACAAAGCTAGCTTTACCTTTTTTCCGTTTCAATAGATTATTTTTCCATTTCAAATAAAATTATTTTCCAACATATAAACAAAGCATATTAGAAATCATTTCCATAAAAAGATCATGCGAATAAGTATTGGATATTATCTCGCCTTCGCAGCATCGATCTTATACGGTTTATCAACCCCCTTGAATAAGCTTCTATTGATCAACATAAATCCCTTGGTACTATCTGGATGGTCGTATTTATTTTCAGGAATAATACTAGTACCTGGATTTAAAACTATTAAAACCGAAAACTCGTTAAAAATACAAGACTTTCCGAAACTCCTTTTTATCGTGTTTTTTGGGAGTTTCTTAGCACCAT
>JAEOUI010000318.1 GCA_016839425.1 Promethearchaeota archaeon | reverse complement strand
TGGGCTCTGAAAGATATTTTTATGCTTCCAGAATTACTTGACGAATTGCCAGATTATGTCAAGGATTTAAAGGTCATCAAGAGCGAAAAATCAACTCATTGGTTTATGAATGACGATGCCCAATTAGTAATCGACAGTATAAGAGAATTTGTGAGAAATTAAACTAATTTATTAACGATTTTTTCTTTTCATTAATTTTGCAACAATTTATTATATGCAGATCAAGATTTCAGTCTCAATCTTCTCTCTTAATTCTCAAAATCCAATAAGATCCATAATTTTTTGAAGCCTTGATCTTTATTAATTCTAATTACTTGATTGAGTGGTTCAGCAAATATGACAATAGAAAATAAAGTCCCTCATATTGAGCTCCGTTCTATAAAAAAAATATATGATAAAAACCCCGTTCTTGATAATGTTTCATTTAAAATAGAGAAGGGTACGGTTTTTGGATATATCGGACCAAATGGTGCGGGAAAAACGACAACTATGAAAATTATCGTTGGACTTATCCACGATTATGATGGATGTGTGCTGATTAATGGAACAAATGTTAAAAACGAAGATGTGGCATTTCACAAGTCACTAGGATATCTCCCGCAAGAATCAGGTTTTCAACAATGGCGGACTATAGATCAGGCACTGAAGACATTTGGAAAACTATCAGGTCTTGAAACCGAACACTTGGAAACTCGTATTCAAGAAGTTTTGGAAACGGTCGGATTGACTGAAGTAAGATATAAAAAGATTAAATTTCTATCCGGAGGCATGGTTCAAAAATTAAGACTTGCCCAAGCTTTACTTCACGAACCTGATTTTCTAATCCTCGACGAACCCTTGTCTGGATTGGATCCGTCTATCCGATTTCAAGTAAATAACATCATCAAGTCGCTCGCACGAAAAGGTACTACGATATTCATTTCATCGCACATTTTAAGCGATATTCAAAATATCGCAGATGTTATAGGTATCCTAAATTTTGGACATCTCGTAAAGGTTGGGACGCCAGCAGAATTACAACGAGAATTCCACATTGGAAATGTCATTAAAATCGAATTTTCTGAAGGTTCAGCTTTATGTAATGGTCTTGAGTCTTTTTCGAATGTAGAAAAAGTTGAGATCGTAAAGGATAATATTCAAAGAGTACACCTCAAGTCTGAAGTTGATATTGATTCCACAATAAGAGAAATCTTGAAAAAAATCGCAGACCAAAATTGTCGCTTGAGGAGCTTCCTGCTTGAAAGACCGAGTTTAGAAGATGTATACATGAAGTATGTTGGAGGTGTATCTTCTTGAGTTTATTGTTGTTGTTCAAGGATGAATTAAAAGGTTTTTACAAGTCAAAAGTAATGGTTATTTTGTGGATCGGATTGCCCTTGTTTACGCTATTGATTAGATTTTTAAATAATCCCGATCCAGAATCGATACAAATAATACCCACCACATTTATAACAATTACCGTTTTAACAACCCTTGCAGGTGCTCTTGCGTCCATTATGTTAAGCACGACCATAGTAAACGAGCGTACTAATGGTGTGTACGACCTGTTTCTAATAAGACCAGTAAAAAAATACGAAATACTTCTTGCGAAATATTTATCTGTTATATCATGCTTAGTAATTGCTATATTCGCAAGTTTAATTGTAGGAATGTTATTTGATACTATTGTAGGGATTACAATTGATCCTTTGCATGTATTTTATGATAATATAGAGTCCCTCGTTGTTTCTGCGGCGAGTTTGTCAATATCGTGCTCCATGGGGCTCCTTTTCGGCATGCTGCTTGATTCTGTAGCAGCAGCAGCAATCCTTTCGTATTACTTGGGAAGTCAGCTCTCCGTGATTATAATGTTACCTCAAGTGTTTTTACCTGAATTGAATATGATGTTAATTGCTCCACTTATAGGTTTATCCGCAACAGTAATAATTATATTTTTATCTCTATTTCAATTTAAGAAAAAATTAAGATAATTGGAATTTTTTTTTTTTTTTTGATAGATTTATGTAAATTATTGCTAATTTAGAATTTTTTTTTATTGTTCAATGCTCAAAAATATATACATGTAAAACTATTATAAGAATAATTACTATAGAATAATTATCCATAATTAAGGACGAAAAGCTATAACATCATGGGAAATAACAGCTTAAAACTTAAGGTCGATGTTCACTGTCCAATCTGTTCTAAGATGGGACAAATTCATGTAGAAAATGATTTTGTGAACCAAGTCGAAAGAGGCGTGACTGCTGCAAATATTGCACAAGGTCTAGTCTGCGAACACTCTTTCGTGGTATATATTGATAGGAATTTCATTGTTAGGGATAGTTATATCTGTGATTTCAAGATCGAAATTCCCGAAATCAATATGAAAATTAGTGAAATCGACAATGAATCGCTAGATTTCGATATTGACATAATAAAACTCAACCTTCCTCCTTCTGCCTTGGTAAATATCATCCGAGGAACATTTTATGGAAAAGTAATGGTTATATTGACTGAATTAGAGCACCTTA
>JAEOUI010000317.1 GCA_016839425.1 Promethearchaeota archaeon | reverse complement strand
TGGGATCTCTTGTCTGGAAAAATCCAGAAATAAATGTTGTCGAAAAAGAAAAACCAAAAATAAGATCTAATGAGGTTTTAATCAAAGTTAAACGTTGCGGTATTTGTGGTTCAGATGTGCACATGCTACAAACATATAATGATGGATATATTTATTATCCCGGATTAACAGCTTTTCCTGCTGTCTTAGGACATGAATTTGCTGGAGAAATTGTTGAAGTTGGATCTAATGCGATAAATAAACGAACTGGAAAGATTTATACGCCTGGCGAACCCGTAACGGTGGAGGAAATGGTCTGGTGTGGGGAATGCAAACCCTGCTGTGATGGCTATCCAAATCATTGTGAAAGATTACAGGAAATTGGTTTTTCAATTGATGGGGCTTATGCAGAATATATCGCTGTACCTGCGAAATTATGTTGGAGTTTGAAAAAATTAGAAGGTAAATATCCAGATATTTATAAAGCGGGTTCTTTAGTCGAACCCACTTCTGTGGCTTATAATGCAGTAATAGAAAGAGGAGGCGGGATAAGACCTGGAGAAAATGTTGTTATTCTCGGTGGTGGACCTATTGGCTTGGCGGCGGGCAAGATTCTAAAAAAAGCAGGGGCCGGCACGTGTATTCTCTCTGAACCAGATGAACACAGAGCTGCTTTGGCTAGAAAGATGAATGCCGCAGATTATATCATTGATCCTTCAAAAGAGAGCTTTGTTGAAAAAGTAAAAGAATATACGGATAATGAAGGTGCAGCTTTGTATTTAGAAGCAACGGGATTGCCCCATGTGGTAACCGATGATATTCAAAATGCCATATGGGAATGTAAAGCCGTCAATAGCACTGTCGTGATAGTTGCCCGAGCAGAACAGAGAATGCCTGTTTGCGGAGAATACTTCCAGGTTAGAAGAGCACGTATTGTAGGTGCTCAAGGTCATAGCGGACACGGAACCTTCCCAAATGTAATTTCTTGCATGGCAACTGGGATGGATATGACTCCAATGATTACTAAAGAAATAACTCTAGATCAAGTAGGAGAAAACCTAAAACTCCTTCAAACTGACAGGGAGAACTGTAAGATTTCCGTAAAAATAGGTTAAACCTTAAAATTTTTTATTCTTTTTTCTCTTTTTTACTTTTAAGAATTGATGTTATTTATTACCTAAAATTGGACACTTTTCTTCTTAAGATTTGACACCCTTCTATGTGATAATTCCATTTTAAAGGAGGATTTCTGTCAATTATTGCACATATCTCTGACCTTTTCGTTTATCCACCGTGCCTAATAATATTTTAGCAGTATCGTAGAGCTGGAGAAGATTTTTCGTTACGCGTATTAAAATTTCTTGTCCTGCTCTATTCGGGTCAAAATAGTACACGAGATTATTGAATTTGAAATTCCCTACTCGGCTAATCTTTCTACGATAATACCCTTCATCATCCGCTCTATGTGATTTCCTTCCCGGTAAGGAGGGAAGTTCCTCCTTAGCATCTAATTGATTTAGCTTCTTATCTGCTGTATTTACAGCGCCCTCTTGAGAGACGCCATTTTGACGTTTAACTTTGATTTCTTTGGTTAATTGAGTTTTATTTATTTCTCGAATCACTCGTCCTTGATATTCAATTCGAATGGTTTCAAGCATGTCCACAACCATCACCTTGGATTTCGGAAGGAGATCCACTTGAATTTTATACCCTTGGAAGGAGATTTCCCTAAATTTATTAACCACACGAGTTTCAGTCCGCTCCAAAAAGCGCTGAACATCAATAGGAGGCTCCGGAAGGCGTAATGTTCCCTGTCCGAACCGATCCACGGGTTTCTCATGGGTACCCCCATGGACACGGCTGTGATATTGGATGGTTAAATAATCAGCTAAATCCTTATTTAACTGACTTAACGAATATCCCGCCCCTTCTTCGATTTTCTGCTTTACTTCTACGACAAATTGATTTTCCACCGTCTCGTAAAAACGCTCTATTTTTCCTTTTCCTTCAGGACGATAAGGCGTTTGAGTAACCATCTTAATTCCATAGGCTTGGCAAAACAATTCAAAATTATTCATTCGTTCCCCTCGAGACCTAAATTGGCTCCCATTATCTACGTACATCGCTTCGGGGATACCATATTGGAGAATCGCTGCATTAAGCGTCAAAATCCCATTGGATAACCGAGCGTCAGGATAATAATGCATTGCGGGTATAAACCGTGAAAAATCATCTAAAACGGCGAACCCGTACACCCAACCAATTCCCTTTAAATAAAACTCGCCTTGAATATCCATCTGATATAACTGCCCCGGCTGCATCATTTCAAAGCGCGTATATCTTTCAGAGTGTAGATCTTTCCCAGGTAAGAGATCAGAATTTTTGAACAGCTTGTAAATCGTAGACTTCGCAATAGGGGCGTTTCCCATTTGAATCCAGCGTTGACGCAAGTATTCTACGCCCCAAGAAGGATATTTTCGCTTCAATTCGATTAATTGTTGGCAGATTTCAGGCGGTATTCTGGCAGTTCGCTTTCGCTTCGAAGGTATGGACTGCGTTAGATCGCCCTCGATAGGGTGAATGCGCTTTTCTTTCACGGTTTGGACTGCATTATAGATAGTTTGACGGCACACATCAAATTTCTCTGCTAATATTGAGACTTTCTCGCCTCTTTGAGCGGCTTCCGCTATGGTAGTGACTTCCAAAGGAGTTAAATGGCGGTGACCGCGTGTTTTTCGAGTTTTTTGTAGTTCTTTCTTCATGAGGATCTAGGTAAAAAATTCATTAATTCTATATAAAGCTAAACCATTAAAGCGTAAATAAGGCGCATTAAAAAAGTAAAGTACCAGCAAATATTCCTTACTTAGCGAAAATGGCCTCAATTTTGCGTGCAGTTATGAGCTAAAGACTCAGAATTAACGGTTCTTATTAATAATTGACAACATCTCTCCTCTTTTCTTTGACAAAAAACCGCAGCAAGCTGTTTGGTGGTGAATTCGCAATTTTAGACAAAGTAAAAGACCATACCTTGAGCATAAATTCTTCTGAAATTGTTCAATATACGCTTTTACTGATAGGATAGAGAACTTAAGGAAAAAGGGTCTCTCAAAAATCGAATAGATCTTTAGGATTCGCGAATTAATGTAATAATTGACAACACTTTTTGTCCAAATTAAAAAAGTAAAAGTACTAGTTAAGATTGGACAATCTCGCGATGAAAGTGTCAAATTTTAAGTAGGATGTGAGATGATTTTGTCAAAGTATAGAAATAAAAATGTCCAAATTTAAAGTGTTAAATGACAATTGATAAGTCTATAAAATTCCTATTTCTTTAAGATATATTGATGTCTGTCTTGCAACTTCTTCAAAAGAAGGTTTCATAATTGTTTCCACTGAAGCAAACTTTGAATATCCGGCAGATTTGAATATTTCTAAAAATTTTTTGAACTCAAAATGACCCGTTCCAGGAGCTTTACGATTACAAT
>JAEOUI010000316.1 GCA_016839425.1 Promethearchaeota archaeon | reverse complement strand
TAATCACCTTTAGAATGTGAATATTAGCGATTTATTCTCGATTTAAAGGCCTAATTCAATCTTATCTATAGATCGATTCAATTCGATTCCGATGAATGTTTTCCAACCTAATGGCTTCGAAAAGCCACGCCGTTCGCTATTCCATTCTTGTACGGAATAAAATATCTCTTTTTAAAGGAAGAGAAGAACGATGATTTGAAATTTTATCACATAGAAAATTAAATTTGCGTGCTTTCCCAAACCATTCAAAATTTTCTTCCATTTTTAATCGCTAGTAAAATATAGTTGTTATAATAAGGAATTACAAGCCAATATTTAAATCATGTTGCTCATATCGTCGTCTTTTTCCCATTTTTGTGGGTAAAGTAATAACATAATTCAATCTAAACAGAAGATTGAATATTTGGGTTTTTAAAAATATATTGGACATCAAAAAATATACTTGTTAAATTCTTTTTTCGTGTTAATCTAACTCTAATTGAGTGTAAAAAATAAATTTATTAAACTCTAGCGTTATTATTTATGTAAATACATCATAAAATTATTACTTTTCATGTGTAAAAAACATTCGAGGAAATTCTTAGATGACACAAGTTTTCAAGGTCAATCCCGATGGTACGACAACGGAATTATCTGCCGACGGTGCGATTAAAGACATTATGAGCACGGAAGAAGTGTATGTCATCGTTGCTGACGATATCCGAAAAATCTTCTTGTGGTTAGGTGCAAAAAGTAGCGTGAGGTCGAAATTCGTTGGTGCCAAGCGTAGCCAAGACATTCGGGGACAAGTAGGACTTCATTACGGCTCCCAGTCCATTGACGAAGGCAACGAGCCACCAGAACTCGTAAAGCTAATGGGTGGTAAAACCGAAGCAGGTATTGCTCAAGAAATAAAGTCTGAGGGTGGTGGTGCTCCGGCCGTTAATCCTTTAAGACAAAAGGCTATTTTTGATCCTCCCCGACCTGCTGAAGGAATGAACATTGCGGGAAGCAGGGATAGAGCATCAATGAATACAGGGCCTCTCTACACGGAATCGGGTGGCATTTATCAGTTCGTTCAAGAAGACCAACAAGTTAATTTCGATCAGATTATGCAAAAATTAGAAGAGATCAAGACCCCCCCAGGATATGAGAGAGAATTAATCATCGTAGGAAATCACGCTTATTCCATAGTTGAAAAAGTACAGACTTTTTTAGGAAAGAAACAAGTAGAGAAAGTAATGGAAAAAGTTGGAACAATTCCTGAAGGTGTTTTCTTTGCCGAAGATTATTCTCCACGAGTGCTTTCTGAAAACGGAAAGATACTAGCAATTGAATTTTTAAAACATCAAGCTGGTAAAGGTCAATCAAAAAGCAAGTCTGATATTCTTAAAGACCAGATCAAAAACCAATTAGGTTAAAATTATTTTTTAGACTTACCTCTCCTTTTTTAATTCGTGATTATTTGGAACTAGTCCAAAATTCATTAGTTTTTTATATAATAATAAAATAATAATCATTAGATTTAATTCAAAACATAAACTTAAATTTCCACGTTATTTATTTAATATTAAAATTAAAAAGAAACAGACACCACAAGTCTAAACATCATGTCCGATTTAACCGCAGAAGAAGCACAAAGCTTATCGAATTTTTTAGGAAACATAACGGAGCACACGGAATTAGAAGCGCTCGCTTTAATAACGAGAGAAGGACTGAAATTAGCATTTTCTTCGATCCCTACTTACGATGTAAACGCAGACTTGTTTTCGAGCATGAGTGCTGTCGTATTACAAAGCGCTTCCGAAGCGATAGCTTCTTTGGGATACAGTCAAATGCTAGAAGTAGTCTTGCGTGGCTCAGATGCGTTTATCATCTTAAGCGCTGCAGGTAGATTTTTTCTCATGGGTGCCTGTCGAAAACTCGAAGATTTGGGAAAGGTCGTTACCGTCTTCAGGTACTATGCCGGTGAAATAGCCAAGCGATATCCTTGAAGATCTTTTTGTTTTAATTTTAGATGAATGACGGTTGTTTTATGTTATCTACATTTAAAAAAATGATATCAAATGACCGAAATTAAAATTTTTGTAGATGTTGACGAAAAAACCTCTGGAAGATTAGTAATTTGTCCTGAAAATATTAGAAAATTGGGTTTAAAAAGCGGAGATACCGTTGAAATTGTTAATCAAGAAAATAAAAGAAAAACAACAGCAGTACTCCAAGAATCTGACTTGATTTTGGACTTTGCAGGTCAATTTTCCAAGAATATCTTGACAGCAGTCGATTTTGACGGTGTGGAACTCACTGTTAAACCATTAGGGGGTGTAGCACAACTTACAACACCTTCACCTAAAAAAG
>JAEOUI010000039.1 GCA_016839425.1 Promethearchaeota archaeon | reverse complement strand
GTAAAAAGTAACGGAACGAAAATATGGACTAATATGCAGACCTCTCTTGTAAAAATAAGGAATAAAATTTTACTTCAAGTGATATTTTACGATATTACGGAAAAAAAGAGGGCCGAGAGCCTTATTAACGAAGAGATCATTAAGATTGAGGAGTTGGAAAAAATACGTAGAGAATTAATCTCTAGCGTTTCTCACGAGCTAAAGACGCCGCTTATGTCTGTGAGTGGAGCCTCGGAATTATTAACGAATGTATTTCACGATCAGGTTAATTCTGAAGTCTTGGAACTCATTAATATCATTGATAGGGGTACGAAAAGACTAGAGAAATTAGTTGAAAGATTCTTGGATATTTCTAAGCTAGATTTTAAAATGTTAAACTTGAGAGATCAAGTCTGTAACGTGAGTGAGGTTGTTCAGGACTGCGCACAAGAACTGAAATATCTCCTTAAAAGAAGAGAAATTAGTTTAAACTTAGAACTATTAGACGAAGTGTTGATAAATATAGATAAATTGAGATTAGAGCAAGTTATTATGAGCATACTCTCTAATGCAATAAAAAATACGCCTCCTCAAGGTAGGATCGATATTAAAATAGAACAAAAAGAAGATATCATAAGGATAATAACTATCGATACTGGGATTGGATTCACCACGGGAGAGCTCGATAAAGTGAGAAAATTTTCAAGGTTTTGCAAGCTTGAAAGGCACGGTGAAGGAACCGAATATTTAGACATACAAGGTACTGGACTTGGATTATTTATTTCAAAAAATATCGTTGACATGTATAAGGGGATTATTCAAATTGATTCAAAAGGAAGAAATAAGGGATGTATTTGCGTGGTTGAACTACCCATAAAAAAAAAATATTAAATAGTAATAATAAGTTTATATAATTCTCGTGAAAAAAAAGATGACATTGAACGAACCAGGGCTAAAAGAAGACTTAAAAAATATCATTCTTTTAGTGGAAGACGATAATGATATTCTCTTACTTACCAAGAAAACACTAGAAATTGCTAAATACAATGTCGTAACAGCAAGGAACGGAATTGATGGATTAAAAGTTCTTGATTCCTTAGAAGATAAAGTTCCGGACTTGATCATAAGCGATATCTTGATGCCTGGAATGGATGGATACGAATTTTTCAAGGCCGTATCTGAAAATCCCAAATGGAACCAAATACCCTTCGTGTTTTTAACTGCCCTGTCCACTCCTGAAGACATTCGCTTAGGTAAACTCTTAGGTGTTGACGATTATATCTCTAAACCCGTTAAAAGGGAAGATCTATACGCCATTGTAAGCGGAAGAATTGCTCGGAGCAAGAAAATTCAATCGGTCAATAAGAAAGTCAAGGAAATGATAGAATCACTCAACATAGATGTTACTCCTTCGATTCTCCAAGACGAAAAAGACCTTATCACTCTTTTATTTGTTGCGTGGCACGATTATATTGGCCCTGAATTAAAATCATATCACCCTAAAAATTATAAACTGCCCATGAAGCTTTCGAATATTGGAACTCAATTATTTCAAGCCACGGTATCTATGTACGGGCACGAACATATTACGAGATCTGAAGGTATTTTACTCAATATTGAAAACATACAAAGAAATGGATATGTGTTTTTTGACGCTTATCCCGACGAAGCATCTCGAGGTGGCGAAAAACAATACATGCTAGCTGTCATTGCTCCAAAGATAAATTATTTTGAATCGTTGCAAATTCGAGAAGTACTTAGAAAAATCTCTGTAGAAATAAAAAATAAACAAGAATGGGATATAACTTCGTATTGGGAAGAAATCGCAAATATATTAACAACCCCAACAATTTAGATCTTTAAATTAATCTCTAACAAAAAATTATATCCTTCTTAAGTTGAAAAAGCAGAAAATCTATTCTTTAAAATCCTTTAGCTATTTAAAAAATATCTTTTTCAAATTGGATTTTAAAAATCTAACCCATTACCCGTTTATTTGAATTAAACCCTTAAATTTTGAACAGTTAAAAAATTAGAGATGCTAGTCAAATACATACATTCTA
This sequence comes from Promethearchaeota archaeon, assembly GCA_016839425.1. The sequence goes on along the minus strand of JAEOUI010000039.1, from coordinate 2,381 downwards.
TTCCAAAAATCCTTCACTAAACGCATGTAATCTTCGTTTGTAAACGTATTCCCCTTTTTTTGAGCTGCTTTTGTTTGTTCCTCCAGTAAATCTTCAAAATATTCAACGACTTTCTTGTTGTGCTCTTCGATTAAGGGATTGATTGACTTTCTCTTTTTACCAAGCATTTTCTTCTTAAGATCTAAATACACTTTTTCGTATTGTAGACGCGCTTCTTTTATATCTCTAATTTCTTTTATGGGTTCTTCCTTCACAATTTCCTTTTGATAATTTACATCTGAATTTGACACGAATATATTTACCTCAAATTAATATATGGATTACCCTATTGGATTATGTAATAAAAAGAATTTCATATATTTATATTTGTTGTCAATAAATTAAAAAAAAAAAGCATGAAATGAAAGCTTAATTTAATAAAAAACCATGAATTTCTTTACTAATGTATCAAAACATCAATAAATACGATGTAACTACCACTTCACACGAATCAATTCAAATAAAATTAAATGGTATTGAAAAGAAATTATCGAAAAAACAATGTTTTTTGGGATTTGACGGATATATAGATTCTCTTTACTCCCTAGTTCAATCAAGAGAAAGCAAGCTTGAATGGAAAAAGATGGATTCAATGGCTACTTTTGGCCAAAAGGTTCTTGATGTCGCAGGAAGCGCCGCCAGTATTGAACGAATTTTAAAAAGAAAGATTTACGGGGGATTTACCCCAAACACCAGCAGAGCAATGAGTGCTCTTGGAGCAAGGATCGTTTTAGTTGCAGCACTGGGATATCCAGAAATGCTTGATATTTTTTCCCCTATTATTCAAGACGAGAGGATTAACGCAATTTCAATCTCAAATCCCGGAGAGACGCTTGGCTTAGAATTCGACGATGGAAAAATAATGATTACAGATTTTGCAAATATTTTTTCAATCGATTGGGCTCTCTTAAGGAAAAGAATTGGACTTGATCAATTATCTCAATATTTCGAGAATGTAGATGTTTTAGGGTTTGGACATTGGTCGCTAACTCATGGTTTGAGTGCTATTTGGAGTGGATGTGAAAAAGAAATATTCCCAAACATCAATACTCAAAAAAAACTATTTTTTGCAGATCTTTCAGATATTAAAAAGCGATCCAAAACCGATATTATTGAAATGGTAAATATTCTCAAAAAGATTAACGAATACGTTCCCGTCCTTCTTAGTTTGAACGATCAGGAGGTCGTTGATTTATCAAAAGCGCTCGATGTGACTTTAGGCGATGTTAAATCACACTTGGGTACAGGATATTTCGATGCGGGAAAGAATCTTAGTCAAACAACAAACCTTTCTTATATTGTCGTTCATTCTCCTCGTTTTGCAACGATTTCTACCGATAATAACGAGCATTTCTGGGTCACGGAAGGATTCACTTCTAAACCTCGCTTTACGACCGGAGCGGGAGATCATTTTCACTCTGGGGTTGTTATGGGATTGAGCTGTGGGCTTGAACCTGCCGAAGCAATCTTATTTGGTAACGCTCTCACAGCTGTTTTCGTGCGAACAGGAAATTCGCCGAATTGTTCTGAAGTAAGAAGATTTATAGAAAGCTATATGAAATATATTGAAAACGATAATCCAGAGTTTTGAAGCACGATCTCAAGGAATTCATAATTATCTTTATATTTGATGAGCGTTTAAAATAATTAGGAAACGAATTAGTCACATTCTTATCATGAATGAACATATTGAAGAAAAAGAGGAGAAATTTATCAAGGAATATTTATCAAATATCTATTATCTTTTGAAAAGAACAGAAAAACAATTTAAAAAAATTGAGAGACAAATAATTCAGGAAAGGCCTCGTTTTGATAAAAAAAATATAACTCCCCCTCAATGGTTCGTTTTAAGAATTCTTTGGCATCAAGATGGTGTCCCATTAAAATATCTTGCCTCGGCCGCCAAATGTTCGCGTTCTACAATGACAGGGATTATTGATACAATGGAAAGGAATGGACTTGTCAACCGCGTCTCAAATCCAGAAGATGGAAGAAGTACACTGGTAACTCTTACTCGTTCTGGAAGAGAGCTTGGTCATTATGGTCCCTCTTTAGATTCTTTTTTATTTGAAAATTGTAAAAATTTTAGCAAGGAAGAGCTTCAGATGTTAGAATTGTTATTAAAGAAGTTTCTTAAGTCTTTAGAATTATAATAAATATATATTAGTTCGGTTCCGAAACATTTATATTGATTCGGTTCCTAATTAAATCATAATAAAATATTGTTTAAGGTAATATAAAATGGACTTAAGCATAAAAGAAATGATCAATAAATCAAAATTAACTTTTGAAGAGATCGAAGAATTTAAAGATCTTGCTAGCAAAACCGATAAAAAGCTTGG
>JAEOUI010000038.1 GCA_016839425.1 Promethearchaeota archaeon | reverse complement strand
TTTTTTAACTAAATACGATAAAAAATTTAAAGTTAGATCATTTTTAAACCGCTACTGTAAGAAAATTTATTCATAAAAATATGATGTTTAAAAATAGCTTTTTAATAATTCTATAGGGACTCAGTCTATTAAAGCGAATTCTATTTAAAAGATTATTAAAGGATTATTTATGGGTAACACAATAGTTAAAGAACTAATGCCGAATTATCTGGATTTAATATAGTATAAGATATAATCATGGAAAAGGATAAGAATAATTTTAACAAGCAGGTTTTAACCCGGTATGTTCAAACACAATGCGAGCGGCAATTATTTTTAGATCTTGGTAGAAATAAGCCGTATTTGTGGCTTGATCCGATAGTGGAACTCGAAAAACCCAAGCGAAGATATCGAGGCTCCGAAAACCTCGAAAAACTTGGGAAAAAATACGAACAAAAGGTTTATTCTAATATTTCTACTCTAAAAAATGTTAAATACACATTATCTCATAATAATAATGTTATTGAGACCTTTTTGGACGAAAAGAAATTTTTGAGTTATGATTCAATGCTTTTAAACTCCCAAAATGATTATCTCGTCTTGCTTGAACACGAGTTTGAAATTCCTGAATCCTTTTTCAGGGATTTATTTGAATTAAAAAATCCTAAAGATCGCGTGCCTGTTGACTACGCAAGGCAAAGACCCGACATTCTGGTGTTTCAAAAAATTAGTGGAAAGAACGCTAGAAAAACTAAAGAATTATTGCCAGATGGTTCCGTTCGACCTATATCCGAAACCGAATTAAATCATCGATATGGAATAAATGTAATTGATATTAAAAACATAAGAAGGGAAAAGATCGGTAAAAAGCAATTTACAGAAATCTTTTACTATATGTGGACTCTTTCTTATTATTTGCGTCAAAAAGGTTTAGCAGATAAATTTTTCATTAATATCGAGAACAATGCAATCTTCCCTTATACTGCTGACGATTCTCTCGTGATTAACGATTTACGAGACATTTATGAGCTTTCCGTTGGAATTCATTTCAAAGAATCACATAGAATTTTCATAGATGCTCTCAACGCTATTAAAAATATTTGGACTAAAACCCCTTGTAGTATTTCAAGCGTGCCAGTAAACATCCAGACGAATTGCGGTTATTGTTTCTTTATTGAAGATTGTAAAAAATCCTTAGGCGTTGATGGCTCTACTCCTCCAGAAGAGTGGTCCTTAATGCTCCTGCCTTACACTTCAACTTCAATAGCTCAACAATTAATGGAAAAGGGAATGAAGACAATAGGTGATGTAAGTAGAAATTTGAAGAATATCCAAGTTGGTGATACGCCTGAGCCATTATACTCCGAGAAACCATTATTAGATTTGAAGGCTCGCGCCATTATAAACGATGATATCATACCGCCTCAGATGGGGCAGGTTCATGCTTACTCAATACCCAAGTTCACATCAATAGCGCTAAATATTGCTGTTGAAACTGATCCTGCTAATCAGAGAGTATACGGCGTTGGTCTTTATTTATATATTTCGATTTCTCCAAATTCAGCTTATAGCTTGATGTTTGATAACTGGTGGCAAGTTTGGGACGAAGCCTTAAAATCAGGAAAGAACGCTGAGGAAATACATGAAACGCTCAATTCGTTTTTGTTTCGAAAAATTCCTTTAGAATTTGTAGAGTTGTTTTTAAATTATTTAATCACGCTAAAGAAATTTCTAATATTTCCAAAAGGAGAACCAAAAAAAAATGGAACTGGGTCCCGAAAGCGAACCATTGTTATATATCAGTTCGCTTCTGTGAACGAAGGGGATACAGACGAATCCGAAGCAAGGTTCTCCAAGCATGTAATAAATTACCTTAGCACGATATTTGACATGTGTAATATTATAGAAAATTATGTTGTTGTAGAAGCCTATGAGCCTGGTAAGTTCTTTGGGCCAACAACGAGTTTTTATTATTGGTCTTCGAGGCAATTAAACAATTTCCAAGATATGCTCGAGCGTACGCTTGAATATATAATTGACGATCCAAAAACTGCCAACTCTTTAAATTCTATTCTATCCTTGTTCAAACCCTCTGATTCGGAGGTTACCCATCCATACCAGCATAAAAAATTATTTGATATCCAAAAGTTTTCTGAGACAATTTTTGGTATTCCAGGTATTCTCTCTTATACTTGGCACGATATCGCAAAACGCATGTTAGATAAAAAGATAAATTCAATGTATTGGATTCCTCATTTTAATTACATGGACTTCAATAACTGGTATGATTATCTTCTTAAAGAAGATGCTCAAGAAAGCAAGGAATTAAAACAAAAGCTCAAGCAGCAACTCATGTTTAAAGTCAGGACGATTAACGAATTGAGAACCTACTTCCAAAGAGAAGGTGGAAGTTTTGTTTCAAAACATTCAAGAGTTATTACAGATAAAAAGTTAAAAAGTGTATTTTTAGATTCTCATTATCATCCTATAGCCCAAGTTTGGTACTTATTTTCAAAATATATTGGAGCGATGGACGAAACCGAAACGGAAGGATTTCGCACTATTTATCCCGAATATAGCATTGCAAAATTAGCAGCTGGCAAAATAACTAACTTACAGATGTTAGACTTTGATAAAAAAGTATCCTTTCGATTTCTTCTAATCAATCTATCAAGCAACATGAAAATAGACGAAGGAAATCGCGTCTATTTAATTCCTGATAATAAGAGGGGGATGAGATCGGGATTTAATATGGAAAAATGTAAAATTATCGTTAAAAAATTGACCTGGAGCAATGAAAATAATGGATATTTCGTAGAAACTGAGATGACTAATGGAAAGTTCTTTAGAAAATATATCAATAATATTAACGATACTGATTGGTATGTGTATCCTACCTCTACAGATAGTTGGTCAAACAAGCTCTATCGTGAAGACGGATTGCTTCAAAGACACTCGTTCGGAACTTCTTGGTTAGGTAGTCGTCTCTCCTATTTATGGAAGATAAGGTCTAATCCTAAATTACGATGGCCCTCAAGTTGGGCTTTTAAATCACCTTCGAT
>JAEOUI010000037.1 GCA_016839425.1 Promethearchaeota archaeon | reverse complement strand
GAAAAACTCCAATTTCTTTTTATAATTCAAAATATTTTTAATCTCTTGTTATATTGTGTCTATAGTAGCTAATCGATATAAATATTTTGGAAGATAAGTTTTTTTTGATAATTTGAAGCATTAATTTCAAGTGCTAAGAAAGGGCCTTATAATAGCCGCTGGAAAAATTAATTTTTACAAGATGTTTTTAAACAATATCTTGGAAAATCCCAGAATCGATAATGTGATTTAGCTTATCGTTTCTTGCTTTAAGATAATCAATCCTCCCTCGAACCTTGCTTATTAACAATCTTCTCTTTAATGTGAGTGTATCAACAATATTTACTTCCATTTTATCATCCAATATGGTTATTTCGTTAAAACTCGGGTGTTCGTCGGCCCTAACCTTGTCTGAGGTAGTAGTACCACAGTAAAGCAGAGATGTAGCACCGAATTGCCAAGCGTGAGGTGCGTGGCGGTGTCCCTGGAGAACCAAGTCGACACCGTATTCCTGCGTCACTTGCAATACTTCTCCAGCATCCACTAAAGTGCTTCTTTTGTGACCTGCGTTTGGTACGGCCACTAAGTGATGATGGAGGACAAGTATCTTGAACTTATTATCGTGACGGCTTAATTGCTGTATGAGCCATTCTAATTGTTCGTCTCCAAGCTCTCCTTCAGATGTATTATTACGAGGGCTTCTCACGCCAATGATAACGGCGTTTTTGTGATTTAAAGTAAGAATGGTTCTTCTTGGTCCCACATATCTCTCAAAAAATACGATCCCATTATTGCCTGCATCGTGGTTTCCAATTACATTCAGCATTGGTGCATTGATTCTTTTTAAATATTTTTCAACTACCCTGTATTGCGTCTTTTTTGCTTTATGTGTAAAATCACCCGTACACACCACGGCATCTGGTCCCGTCTCTTCGACATAAGTGAGGAATTTTTCCATACATTCTTCGCTAAATCCCGAAGAACCAAAATGAAGGTCCGACCAATGGACAATTTTTAACATAATTTCTTTAGATACCTTTTTTCTTTAAAGAATTTTAATTTACAAGCCTATTTATAGAACTGATATCTCGACAATTTAATTGTAATTCTTTTCCTCGTTGCGAATTCCCGCTCCTTTAATTAGCAGGAGGAATGTTCAAGCGGAGAGAGAAAACATTAAGGTAATTGTCGTGTTAATTTTTTATTGTTCCTTATATAAAAAATATTAATGAGCTAATATAAAATTTGGCATATGATTAAAAATAGAACCTATAGAATCTAGAGCGTAGATTGAAATGGTTAGTTCGATTATAAATTGATAAATTAACAACTAAAAAATAGTAGATCAATGTGGATGTTAAAGAGGTCATAAAAAAAAGAAGAGCCTATCGATCTTTAGACCCCCTTGATATAAACGACGATTTAATAAAGGATCTTGCGGAAACAGCACGAATTACTCCGTCCTGCATGAACAAGCAACCGTGGAGGTTCGTATTTGTTCGAGACCAAGAGGTGCTTGAAAATTTGTTTGAGTGTTTATCTTCTGGGAACAATTGGGCAAAAAAAGCTTCAATGATTATTGGGGTTATAAGTAAATTAGAATATGATTGTGTGATAGGAGAGCGCAAGTATTACTTGTTTGACGTGGGGATGGCCACGGCATTTATTATATTACGCGCAACAGAATTAGGATTGGTAGCACATCCAATAGCGGGCTTTAACGAGGAAAAAGCAAAAAAAGTTATTGAGATACCGTCAGATATGAGACTAATAACATTACTAATCGTTGGAAAACATTCCAGCGAAATAAATCTTGAATTATCTGACTCTATGAAATTAGGAGAAAAAAACCGACCGCCACGGGTTCCACTAAAAGAGATAGCATTTTTGGATCGCTATAAACAAGGGGATAATAATAGAAGTATATTTATTTAATATTTAAAGGCTCTGATACAAATAAATATTTTAAAACAATTTTCTGAATCTCAATTACCATTTATAACTCAAATAACAATTTTCTTTGGGTTTTTTAACGAAATTCTTAAAATAGAATCCTTTCCCTTAATTTAGTAATGGAAAACATTAAAAATAAGTTAGGAGATCAATTAAGTCCTTACCTTCTCCAACACGCGAATAATCCCGTGAACTGGTATCCATGGTCCGAAGAGGCGTTTAAAAAAGCCGAAAAAGAAGACAAACCAATATTTCTTTCCATCGGATACTCTACTTGCCATTGGTGCCATGTGATGGCCCATGAGTCGTTTGAAGACCTTGAAGTTGCCCAATTGTTAAATAATTCTTTCATTTCGATTAAAGTTGACAGGGAAGAACGCCCAGATATCGACGAAGTTTACATGACGATTTGTCAGATGATGACTAGTTCAGGTGGATGGCCACTTACGATTTTAATGAACCACGATAAAAAACCATTTTTTGCAGGAACTTACTTCCCTAAAGAAAGTAGATTTGGCAGAATTGGATTAGTTGAATTACTTGAAAGAGTAAAAACAATGTGGAAAACTCAAAAAGAAGAATTACTTCGTTCTGCGGACCAAATTTCGCTCGCTCTTCAAAACATCGATCAGGAATCACCAGGAGAGGTTTTAGGAAAGAAAATATTGGATAAAGCATATTTGGAATTAAGATCGAGATTCGACGAGGATGCGGGAGGCTTTGGAACGCGACCGAAATTTCCCACATCACATAACCTGATATTTCTCTTGCGATATTGGAAGCGAACGGGAGAGCAAGCAGCTCTAGAGATGGTCAAGAAAACATTATTATCTATTAGAAATGGAGGAATATACGACCAGATTGGTTTTGGTATTCACCGTTATTCAACGGATAGAGAATGGATAGTACCTCATTT
>JAEOUI010000315.1 GCA_016839425.1 Promethearchaeota archaeon | reverse complement strand
GCTAACAATAGAAAGACGGTTCAGGCCAAGGACATTTAAAAAGTTTTTTAATTCTCATTTTTTTCTTTTTTCTCGTATTTATCTTAATTAATTTAACAATAATAATGCCACGCCCTAGTGAATTTATCTTCTGAAAAGTTAATTATATAATGTTATTTGTTTCATATAAATAATAATAATAGAATAGAATATTAGTAATTTTAATAGTTTAATACAAGAATATCCATAGAGAATTAATTAAAATAGTGATCTCTTAATTTTGGGAGAAATGTATCTCATATCTTAAGAGTAAAGGCATTAAATTTTTATGAATAATTGCATTTCTTTTATTTATTAATTTTGTATCTAAGAATAATAATCTATTGGTATATATGACTCCGAAAAAATACATGTCCGAAAAAAAGACCACAACTCAAACAATTTCTATCTCTCCCGCCTTAAAGGATTGGATCGAAAGATTTGTAAAGACAAAAAATAAAGAATTTCCTGAAGATGACTGTTTCAAGAGTGTTTCAGCTTTTTATTGTGATATTATGGAAAAATCGCTTGAATTATTTGAAAAAGGAAAAAGTTTTGAAGATTTTAATCAATTAATAGGAAATAAAATAAACCTTATCTGGAAGGATATGGAAACGAATGTTCTCATACCGAGATATAATTCTTCCGTAGAAACACATAGATATACTGGTTTTGATATAAACGATTTGATAAGATATTATATAACAATCCGAAATTATTATTTGGAGAATCTTGATAAAAACAAAGATATATATAGAGAACTAAGGAAACAATTCAACCAAATTAAAGAAAAAATTCATTCTCAATCGATAACTGAATATTTAAATTTAGATTTTATTAAGGACAAAAATAATGATGCTAGAGGCGTATTTGAATTCAAGGGAAAACAAAGAAACATTCATTACGAGGCGTGTAAATCCGATGCATTAGCAATAGGTATGCTCGGGGGAAAAATAAAGGATTGTCTTTATTCAGATCGCGATAACTACTTGAGGTTTGATTTAGCTCCAACAGAGTTAATGTTTACTGATGAATTAAGGCTAAAAGAAAGAAAGAAATTAATGCAAGAGAATCTAAATTTCTTAATTAATTACAGCCGTATTATTAAGGACGAGGATTATTACTTATGGATGAGTTTAGCGAAGGATAACGATGTTTTAATTCATTTTAAAAACCAAAATACATTCAATAGGTGGATTAAAAAGATTGAAAAAGACATTTTAAAGTACGAAAATAAGAATGCCTTCCTTGAATGCATACTAAAATTTTTTGAAAGAATTCATTGGATACGCATCATTGATGAAGACTCTTTCTCTTTTAAAAGTGATTTACCAGAAGAGTCTAAACTCAATTTCGAATTTATGATTAATTATCTTTCGAATTATTCTGAAATTATAGAAACCCAAGGAGAATTTAGGTTGGAAAGGATTGGTAAATTCCAACATTTAGTTTATTAAAAGAATCGAAAGGGTATTTTTTTAATATTCAATACCAAATCGCGCTTTTATACCCTGTGAGGAATAATAATGCTTTATCATTTTCATTTCAGTGATGAGATCGACTTTATTTCTTAGTTCTTTAGGAATATCCTGCCCACCTGTTAATATTAGTTCTACTAACTTGGGTTTTAATTCTATAATTTCTACGAGATCTTTCACATTAACTATTCCCATCTCGATCGCAACGCCAATTTCGTCGAGAATTATAACATCATACTCATCACTTGATACTATTTCTTTTGCGTGATTGATTGCCTTTTCTCCTTCATACAAGTCGATTTCTCCAGGAATTTTTACCAATTTGGAGGTGCCAAATTGTTTGAGCTCGAAAAGCGGATGTGATTCTATTGCTTTCACTTCCCCATAATTATTATTTCCCTTTAAAAATTGTATCATATAGACCTTAAAACCATGACCCACAGCTCGAAATCCTTGACCTATCGCTGCTGTCGTTTTTCCTTTTCCCCTTCCAAAGTACCATTGAACTAATCCTTGCTTTAACCTTTGTCGCATGATATTTTAATCCCTTATTAAAACGACGATTGTGGTAATTATGTTAATATTTTAAAGGCTTCTTCTTTTTGCAATTCGATATAATCATTTATAAGATCAAGCGTTTCTTTTAAGTTATTTCTATTATTAAATCTTGAGATAATATTGTTTAAATCTTGTTTGGGCAATTTTCGCATTTTATTAGCCATTTTTATCATTAACGGTAATGCTCTCACGATATTATCGACAATAGTAATATCTGCCCAAAGTGCCGTTCGACTGATTGGATTGAGATCCACTGTTATGACTTTTTTACCCAATTTCTTAAGAGCTTCCGTGCGGTCTCCATCTTCTAATGGAACGAAAACCGTATCAGCAACTTTAATTCCATTCGGATCTACTAGTCTTCGATTGCTTCGTAATTCTTCGATTTCCACCATTTTCGATTCTTCCGTGCCTAATATATTAGAAGCTCCAGCATTTTTTAATATGGCTGTTATAGCTTCAATACGTCCTTCTTTCCGATAAAAAAGATTGATTTCAAGTGGAGCCAAAGTAGCTCTTGAAAGTTCAACTAGCTCTTTTGGAACGAGCGCAGCCACATTTCCATTCACGCTTATGATAGGATTATCTGAAATCAATAACAAAGCTACGGCAGCCTCAATGGCTTTAATTGCCGTTTCATTAGTCTTTTCGCCCAAAATATAATCAAAACATTCACCCCGTCCGTGTTCAATGAGTCCTGCTTCTGCCACAACTAAATTCTTCATTCCCTCGATAAGAGCATGTCGATATTTGAGGCTTTCAAATCTAGGATGGTCTTCTGGAATATGATTTGGTTTTTCTTCTTGCTTGCTCATTATTGTTTCAACATATCTTTATATCATGAGAGGAAAAATGATCGTATCCATTTTACTTTTACTAAGCCAAGATTTTACTTTTAAAAAAAATGAAT
>JAEOUI010000314.1 GCA_016839425.1 Promethearchaeota archaeon | reverse complement strand
TTTTTTTATTTTGAGCCTCAGAATTATCTTTTTTGTAATCAGAAATTCCCGTCCCTAAAAAAATTCGGTGAAACTCATCTGTTTTTTTTAGTTGCTTGATATGTTCCTCTAAATTTTGATTATTTTTAAAAATTTTTCCACATACAAGACATCTTGGTGAACCTTTTTTATCGATTCCAATAGGTTTTTTTACAATATTAATGTATTTTTTTCTCTTATTTTTATCCTCTAACTTCCGACAATAATGTTTTACAAGTTTACCATATGGTGGATAATTAAAATATAACTTACTCCCGTGAGTACATTCCCAATAAAGCACATCGTCTCCACATTTCTTACATTTTGTTTTAAATGAGCGCAGATAACAATGTTTTCCGTGAGACTTATAATTATGTCGCATCATATAAACAATTAAATCCATTCTATTAAAAACTTTTGATATAACAATGATCCAAATTATAAAATCATTAAATTTTATTAGCCAGTAAATCTTTAAAACGCAAACATTTAAATGTGCTATTTTAATTATAGAACTTAAGGAATTGAAGTTTTATCTCTAATAACATAAAAATGTCTCAGAATGAATTAACCATTTGCTCTGATTGTGGGAATAAAAATATGATTCTTGACGAATCTCGCGCAGAAATCATATGCAATGCCTGTGGATTAGTTATATCACAAAAAATAATTGATGCTGGTCCAGAATGGCGCGCATTTTCATCAGACGAATTAAATAAGAAGGCACGAGTTGGAGCACCATCAACATTGACACTACACGATAAGGGCCTTAGTACGATAATTGGATGGAAAAATAAAGATGCGTTTGGAAAAAATATCACTCCGAAAATGAAAGCTGACGTATATAGAATGAGGAAATGGAATGTAAGGACAAGAACTAATAAATCCATCGATAGAAACTTAGCTCACGCAATGAACGAGTTGGATAGGTTCTCTTCTCAATTAAATCTCTCAAAAGATATTAAGGAATCTTCGGCTTATGTATATCGAAAGATGGCAAATAAAAATTTAATACGGGGTAGATCCATTGAAGCTATGCTAATAGCGTCGATTTACTTATCGTGTCGATTAAATCGGATTCCAAAAACCATCGAAGATTTTTTAGAATTTGCTTCAGTTGATAAAAGAAAGATTGCTAGATGTTATCGCTTAATATTGCAGGAATTGAAAGTAAATATCAAGGTCTCTTCTCCAACAAATTTTGTCCCAAGATTTTGTGCTGAATTGAATCTTTCAGGTAGGACACAAAATCGAGCAGCTTTAATATTAGAACTAGCCAAAAAATCGCGATTAACCGTAGGTAAAGCGCCAACAGGTCTTGCGGGAGCAGCACTTTATGTTGCAGCAATTCAAGAAGGAGAGCATAGGACTCAAAAAGAAATTTCGCTTGCTACGGGAGTTACTGAAGCCACGATTAGAAATAGATACAAAGAATTAGTAAAAACCCTAAATTTTGATTTAAAAAGTAATATTCCTAATGGAATTTAACGATTTTTATCTTACTTTTAATCTTTTAATAATTTCAGGCCTTTTTTTGTATAAAATTCGAAAACCACAATGGCTACATTTTATCCCTGGTAAGGCGTTAAGTTCCTTTTTAGATACTTCCTTACCACAGCTCTTTCTAGCACATACATAGCTCATAATTATTATAAATAAGTCATAAATTAAATATTTTTGTATAATAAAAAGGAAATTCTATTTATATATACAGGGATTTACGTTTGTCTTCGGCGTCAGCAGAAACGAGCTGTAAGTTATCAAGATCTTTTTCTAATTGTTCTCTTTTATTTTGTAGATTTTTTGTAATATTGTCGATGTTATCAAGTGAATATTTCTTTTTTATGGGTAATGTAAACGATTTTTTCAGCATTTCTAATAATGTGATTGAAGCTCTTAAATCAGTTATATCTTCGTTAACCATTGCTAGATTGTCTGTTTCCGCAAGAAAAACCAAACCGTCAATCCCAAATCTCGCTTTAGCAAGTGTAGGTATCAAGCCATTTGCGCCAATAATCACTCCTTTTTGTATTTTTTCACAAGACACTTCAACTAAAAAATTTTCAAGCATTTCCTTGTTTGTAGAACTAGCAAAAATTCTTGGTATCTTGGAATTTATGGCTCTAGACGCAACTGGATACGCTCCAAGGGCAATAATTAATTGTATTCCTAACTCTTTTAAAATTGATGTTATAAAAAACGATATTCTATATATTCCTTTTGGGGTTAATGACTGGGCATCAGCAGTAATTAATATTATGTCTCGCAATTCTTTTGGGTCCTTCCAGACTAAAATTTCTGCCTTTGGTGCTGATAATAAGCTATCGTCCACGATGGCTCCTGCTGGATAATCGTCAAAAATAATGTCCATAAAACTAATCGCATCTAACTGGCCTATTAATGAATCTAAAGCAAATTTACCTACATCTGCAATCCCAGGCATCCCTAGAATACAAATTGGATTTATAAAATCACTTTTCTGATAATCAATATGTTTAATTATTCTTATTCCATCTTCGTCGTCTATCATAGTTAATTATTTGATATTTATGTTATTGTTATAAAAGATGTTGATAAATAATCTTTTATATTCATGTAATATCCTCGTGAGTGCGGCATAATAGTAATTTATTGAATATTTGAAAAAAATAAGAACAATTATTCACTTCTAGAATTGATGGTAAATTTAATATATGCTTGTCAGAAATGTGGAACTTGCTGCTTTGAAATCCCCAACAACCCTGGAGCAAAAAGGATTCCTCTCTATCCTGAAGAAGTTGATAAAATGATAACCATTGCCAAAGAACATAACATTCAATTTGCTGTAAAAGAAGATCTCGTTTTTCCAGATGAGTTAAACTCCAAGATCCTTGTAATTACTTATAGAATAATACTCAATCCCTTAGGACACTGCCCTTTCTTTATTGCTGATAAAGGATGTTCAATTCATGATCACAAACCCTACGCCTGCCAAGCTTATCCATTGTCCTTGAAACGCCTTGATGCATTTCAGTTTGAAATTGCTATTGATCCACTTTGTAATTTTGTTATGAGCAATTACGAGGAATTAGCCAGTAAAAATTTAAAAGAGTTGGAAAAAATATTTATTGATGAATTTCCTAAAGCCAATCGTTTTTACAAAAAAAATAAAAAATTACAATTAAAAATACGAAAGCTCGAGGCGGAAAAAAAAATTAAAATCGCTCGTGAGATATCACTTGAAGATTTTAACAATGCTCTAAAAAATTGGGAAAGAACTGAACTAAGAGTTGAAGTAAAAGATAATGAATCGGAGGTTTAAACGATGAAATTTATCTCGTTGCTCTCTGGTGGTTTAGATAGTCCTATCGCAATTTATTTGATGATAAAAAAAGGATTAGAACCTATTTGTTTGTCGTTTCTTACTTCTGATGATAATGCTAATTCAATGAAAAATAAGGTAATTAATATTCTAAAAATTTTAACATCATTTACTAACAATAAAATTAAACTATATTTCATCAATCACGACCCAAATTTAGATGTACTTGTTGAAAATTGCGATCGAAAGTTAACTTGTGTATTATGTAAGAGATTAATGATTAGGACGGCCCAAGAAATTTGTAATGTTGAAAAAACACCCCTTATCGTTACCGGAGATATATTAGGTGAGCAAGCAAGTCAAACACTTGACAATCTTTATGCTTACAACCAAATTTTAAGCGATTACATCATTTTGCGCCCACTAATTGGATATAATAAGGAAGATGTAATTATCTATAATCAAAAGATTAACACTTACGATATTGTCTCAAAAAAATCTGCAGGATGTCAATATAATCCAAAATATCCCGAAACACATGCTAAATTAATGGAATTAACACTTGCCGAGTCAAAGATTGATATTAACTTGCTCGTCCAAGAATCAATCAAGCGTGCTGAAATTTTATATATCTAAGGTTGACTCTCTCACAAGCATTTTAAAATCGGAATCATTTAAATTTTGTTCATTAAAATTATTTAATGCTTCACATATAGTTTGAGCTAAAAGATGCTTACAAAATAAACGTTTTCGTTGAATTACAACAGCTTTATAGAAATCTTGGCAGGAACAATAAAATCTTGGATATATTAAATATAGTTTTTGCTTTTTTTTTGCTTTAACAGCCCAGACAACCTTATTTGAAGGAATATATTTATATTTTGTAAAACCTCGTTGAATTACATCAAAAACATTCTTACTATTATCTAATATGAGTTCATCTAAATACATCATGATTTCATCATCGATAATACCTTTATCTTTAACCATTTGGAATAAATTTGATAGAACGCCTTTAGACATTATTTTCCCTGAATATAATCAAATGCATTTAGTAAAATATAATGATAATAAAACAATTGAAACAATAAGTAATGATGTTTTTACATATTTAATTATTATAACAATAGATTTCAACTTTGAAAAATATATTATTTTTTCCTACTAGATATTTTCCTTCGATTTCTGGAGCAGAATTCTACATTCAAAGAATTGCAGAATTGATGAGCGCAGATTATGGATTTTATGTAGAAATATCTACTTCAAATGCAATAGATTTCAAATCATTAAGAGAATCACGCGGAAAATTAATTAAACCAAAAGAAAAATATTTCAATGAAGTGAATGGTCTTAGAGTCAGAAGGTTTCCAATTAATTATAATCTTAATGAAAAAGAAAAAATTCTCCTTATAAAAAACATTCCAAGTTATAAGGATTTAAACTTGAGTGTTATTTTACTGAAAGAGATGATAAAAAATGGGCCATTTTTGTCAAGTGCGCTCGAATATTTTTTCAATTTAGATGAATTTAATTTTGATCTTATTCACGCAACTTATTTTCCTTATTTTAATGTGCTATTGAGCCTCATTCTCGGAAAAAAATTTAATGTCCCTGTAATTTTGACCCCGTTTTTTCATTTTTCTAATCCTAGATATCTAGAACCGCTTCTTTTTGGCGTATTGAAGAAATTTGATCTCCTTCTTGCTTGTACTGAAACCGAAAAAGAGATCTTAACTTCGATTGCGGGTGTGCCTAGTGAAAAAATTCGAGTTGTTCCAATGGGCGTTGATTTTAATATATTCGACAAAAAATTTTCCAAAAAAGAGCCCTTCCAATTCAAAAACCATTTCTTTCACTCCAAGGAAACAAATTACAGAATGGTTTTATTTTGTGGGTATAAAAATTACGAAAAAGGAGCAATTTCGATTTTAAAAGCAATTCCTCACATCCTAAAGAGGCTTAAAAAAATATATTTTGTGTTTATTGGTCCTACTACGGAAGCATATAACAGGGAACTATCAAAAATAAAAAAAAATCCCAAAGTCAAAATTATTAACCTAACACCAGATAATTTAAAGGGATATTTTGACGAAAAAAAAATTGCAGCATTTATGGAAACAGATATTTATTTGATGCCAAGTCGTTCTGACGCATTTGGCATATCATTTTTGGAAGCATGGGCGGCGGGGAAACCAGTTATTGGCGCTAAAATTGGCGCTACACCCGATGTAATAAGAAACAATATCGATGGATGTTTAGTCAATTTTGATGATCCTATTGACATTTCTAATAAAGTAGTTAAATTATTGAAAAATAAACGCTTGAGAAAAAGACTTGGTAAAAATGGAAGGGCTAAAACCATGTCTCATCATACATGGGATTTAATTGCGAAAAAACACTATGATATTTATGAAATGTTTGAAAAACAAAAGAATTAGAAATAAAACGGGATAATTCTCATGAAAAAAATCGGTGGAAACGATTTAATAAAAAGAGTAAATGGAAAAATTTATTTAGACAATAAACCATTTGAATCGTTCCTCAATAATGAAGACGATCCCCTGATGATATTTTTGGAAAATCGGCTAAGAAATAATTTAAAAACATTTCAAGAAGTCTTTTCAAAGATATTTGATAACTTTCGAGGATTTTACTCTTATAAAGCTAATTTCCTATCAGAGATTTGTAAAATCGTTAATTCCGAAGGGATAGGTGCCGAGATAATAAGCATTCCAGAATTAAAATTAGCATTAAAAATTGGGGTCCTTCCTGAGAATATGCTTGTTGGGGGGCCTTATTTACCAAAAAAACTAATTGAATGTGCAATAAATGTCAAGGTGAAAGAGCTTATAATATATAATATAAACGATCTTAAAAGAGTTAACCAAATAGCTAAAAATTATGGAATTGTCCAAAAAATTTGCCTTAGAATTAATTCACAAAGATTTGGTGCTAAACTTGGCGTTAATATAAATGATGATGAATTAATTATTTTAAAAAATATATTAAATGAATGTAAAAACATTAACATAACAACATTATTATCCCATTACGGCTCTCAAATGAATAATTCAGAGCAATATTTGAAAAATGTTGATATAATTGCACATTATCATAAAAAATTGGCTTCTATAGGTCTAAAAATTAAAAATATCAATCTTGGAGGGGGTTTTCCAGAAGCTTCTGTGATGCCTAAAAAACAACTTGAAAGAATTGCAGTATCTATAAAAGATCGATTAAAAACGCTCTCAATTTGTTATGAAAAAATATTTTTTGAACCTGGAAGGTACTTTGTTGGAGATACGGGAATATTTATCGCAAAAATAATAAATGTCAGTCCCGATCGATGGATTTTTTTAAATATCGGAAATCATATATGTCCGAAATTTGCTCGAAGTTCTCTTCGTTTTTATAATGCGTCTCAGATCGAAAAACCTCATAAATATAAAACATCAATAGCAGGAATCATTCCGTCTGAACAAGATGTGCTAGTAAAGGATTATTTTTTTACCGAAACTTTAAGAGAAGGTGATGTCGTTCTTGTTTTAAATGTGGGGGCTTATAATTTAACATTTTCGACAAGATTTCCCTATGCCCTTCCAAAAATTTACCTCATTAAAGATGAAAGTAGTACCTTGATATTTGATAGTTCAATAGATGTTGACTTTTCATTAAAATGAACCATCAATATTTGTATTTTAAAGAGTTTTTACATTGGAGTTAGGTAAAATTTTGTACTCACAATGAGGATTTTTCTAAAGTAACATCCTTGTATTACTTGATTTTTTGAATTTTTAATACTACTTTTTGATTAGATATTACTTAAAAAACACCAATGGTAATAAAAAATGGAACGAATATTAAAAGAAGCAAGACAACGAGAACCATTCCTAAAGGATAAGTATTCTTCTGTGGGATACGCAAACATTAAAATTATGGGCTGTGGAGGTGCGGGAAACAATACCATCAATAGGCTCATGAAAATAGGAATAATGGGCGCAAAATGCATTGCTCTCAATACTGATCATCAACATTTAGAAATGATAGATGCACATAGAAAAATCTTAATTGGAAAAAATTTAACACGTGGTTTGGGTGCAGGAGGGAATCCTGAAATAGGGCGTGCGGCAGCAGAGGAATCACGAGACGAGTTAAAAGCCGTATTAAGGGAAACTGACCTTGTTTTTATTACTTGTGGTGAAGGTGGGGGTACTGGAACTGGTAGTGCTCCAATAATTGCCGAGATTGCAAAATCTGAAGGTGCTATTGTTGTTGGTGTGGCAACCTTGCCTTTTAAGACTGAAATTGGAAGGATAGAATTAGCCCAACGAGGTTTAGATAGTTTAAAACAATTTGTAGATACCTTAGTAGTAATTGACAACAATAGACTCTTAGAAATCGCTCCGGATTTACCAATTCTTGAGGCTTTTAGTGTTGCAGATGAAGTATTAGCAACTATGGTTAAAGGAATCACCGAAACAATATCGTTACCCTCATTGATTAACCTTGATTTTGCCGATGTTCGAACGATTTTAGGCACAGGTGGTGTCGCAATTGTTGGGATAGGAGAATCAAGTGGAGATAGTAATCGTGTTGAGGAAGCAATTACAGATGCTCTAAACACGCCACTTCTAGATGTAAGTATAGAAGGCGCGAAAGGAGCCCTGATTCATGTGTGTGGTGGTAATGATATGACGCTTACTGAAGCAAATTCCGTTGCTAAAAAAATCTATGAAAAAATGGACAACAACGCAATGGTCATTTGGGGAGCACGCGTATCAACTGACTTTGATGGATTTTTGAGAGTAATGCTCTTAATAACTGGAATTCAATCTCCTCAGATTTTTGGAAAACCAGTGCTCTCGAATTTTCGATCAAATGTTTCAAGAGGAGAAGTCGACCTTTCAAGTGATATCTTTGATATTGGTGAGATTTAGATAAAATCATTGCCTTTTTATCTATATAATATAAATAATATCAATGGAACAGAAGTTTTCTCCTGATGAACAACAAGAAGTTCAGTATTTGATCCAAAAAATAAAAGGATGGCAAAATTTATTTTTTTTTGAACTTGAATATTATTTCGATGGATGGGCCATAACCTTAAAAGAAAAAACCATTTATCCTCGAATAATCATTATCTTCAAATCAAACAACTCTAAAAGTTACTCTATTAAAAGTTATGAAGTGCATGATAAAATTGATGGAAATAAAATACACGAAGAACTCTATTCTAAAATTAATATAAAATCTAAAGAAAAAATTGTTGAAGAACTTAGACAAGTTATAAATGGAAAAGATTTAATGCATTGTGTGAAATCCAAATTTAAGAAAACGCAAGAATAGATTTTTAAAATTCCGGCTTGTACATTTTTCTAAACTCTTCCTTCTTTTTCTCATTATATTTGGTTTCTAAATATTTTATTACAGTATGGTGAGGAATGCCATTGAGGAGCATGCTTACAGCTTTTCTTGCAATTTGTAAATTTTCATATTCCGAAATTAAAGATATAGTTTTTCCATAAACCGAAATAAATGATTCTGCATATTTTTCAATAGCTCTTCTCATTTCTCCGTTTCTTCCAATTACGCGGCCTTTCATTCTTTTAATCCTTTTTTCTGATTTTCCAAGGATTGTTAATAAGTTAAAAATTTCTAAGTCGTATTCTTCTTCGGCTAAAATCATTGCTTTCTTTGGATTAAAACCTCTATTTATCGCAGATACGATCTTTTGAGCTGTTAAAACATTCAAGGGAGTATATTTTGGACTTTCAATATCGGGAATGATTTCGCAATCCCCGGTCTTGCTATTTAAATCGATTTTAACGCCCAACGACCCTTCTATTTCTTCTTTAGTTTCACCTTTTTTCCCAATTACAACAGCAATTCTAGATTTTTGAACCTTGAACATTTAAACATCAAACTACCTTTTTCAGCACTTAATGAGTATAAAACCACCATAATATTTTGAGTTTATGGTTCTTCGCGTTTTATTACTTCAAAATAGAACTCTTGAGGATCTGGGAGATCCATTCCCATTTTATCGAAGTATGTAAATACATTTTTAATATCTCGGGCCAAATAAACTTCTGCTTTTGGATGTTGCGTGGTTACTGCTTGTGAGATATCTATAACGACGGGGAGATGGTTATTGTATAAGATATTAAATTCACTAAGGTCCCCATGTACTAAATTCGCTTTTTGATATAAAACCTTTATAAAACTCAATATATCTTCAAATAAAGAATTTATATCATTCAATTCCTTAACATCCTTTAATCGTGGAGCTGGGTTTGGACCATCTCCTATATATTCCATGATTAAAATATTATTTTTTATGAAAATTGGTTTTGGAACTCTTAATCCTACTTTGTATGAGCGCTTTAAATTTTTAAACTCCTTGCTTGCCCATAAGAAAATTATTTTAGAAATATTATGAGGTACTTTTTTAAATCTTGGATCCCCTACTATGTAATTTCTCATCCATTTAGAAGTATTGTTATCGATCTTGTATATCTTTATCGCCACCTCTTTTCCTTCTTGGTCATATCCAAGATATACATTCGCCTCCTTCCCTGCTGAAATAATACCTTCTATGTTTTTTAAAGGTCCATTTTTTTCGATTTTTGCTAATTGATAAATGGTGCGTTCGTCAAAGACCGAATTTATTGTTGAGCGCTTTTTTGAATCGTCTATTATACGGATCCTTTTATTGTCTATTTTTTGTTTCTCCAAGGCATCAATATTAGAATAAAGTTTACTTTCCTTAGTATCTTTTTCAATATCCTCGTCTAATTCCTCTTCTTCGTCGTTCAATCAATTTAACCCGTTTTTATGTTTAATAAATATTTTTTCATCAAAGAAAAAAGAAAAGTCTTTAACAAATTTTTCGTCTTTTTGATCTCTCAATACAACCTTGTTTTTTAAAATACTTTCAACTATATAATCCTTGCCGTCTATTTCAATAAGATCATTTCTCATAATTGGAATTAATTTAATCAATGCCTTTTGTCTATAGATATTTTTGCCCCTTTGATTATCCCGACCAACTAACTTTTTAGATCTTTTTAATACAAAATGGTAATTACCGTGTAAGATCTTTATAATGTTGTTCATTAATTCATTAGTGCTCAAGTACAGATCTACGCCGTATTTCTCATCAACTGATTTAGTAATATATTGTCTTGGGTCTTTTTCAAATAACTTTTCAACTTGAGCGTAAAGAAAATCTAATATATCCTTAATCTTGTAAAATTCTGATTCATCTTTAACTCGAAGCTGGACGATAGATAAAAAATATGTACCGCCTCTCAAGTTCGTACAATTCTTACAGAATTCGTAATTAATGGATACTTTTACATTTTGCTGGTATGTAATATTTTTATTAGTTTTTGAACAACCACAAACACCTACTTCAAGAGACTTTAAGAGATCCTTTGATGAAAAAACGAGAGATTCTTCGTTAATTGACAAATCAAAATCGATTGATCCCTTCCTAGAGATTGATTTTAGTAAATATCGGGTTAACACTTCTTTAATGATGATATAAATATCGTTTTCTGAAGGATCTACCCATTCCTCTCTAATTGAATATTTTCCGCAATCTAAACAAGTTCTAAAAGAAAATTGTTTCGGAATTTCAAATAATGGAGATTCCTTAACATAACAATCAAGACACATGCCAAAATGAGGGGCGTCTTGTTCTAAGGGTTTTCCGCAAATCGCACAGAATCGATGGACCATATTTACAGCATCATCTTCATTGCCATTGGAACGCCATTAATAATTCGGACACCATCTTTTGGCAGGAGTTTCTTTTCAATTGCCTCGTTAATTACATTTTCTCCAACAATATTAAACGATGTGGCGTCTCTTAGTAGTTTTATTGCCTCGTCGATGTGGACCAAGCTCCCTCCAAAAAATTGCTCCGAAATTTCAATTCTTAAATTTCCCTCTTTAAAAACTTGATTCAAGAGCTTTTCATCGCAACAGGCCACAGTCTCGGCTTCTTGGTAACAATGAATTTTAATATAAACTTTAATGGCCATTCAAAGCATGCTCTTACTTTTCTTTAATTTCTTCTCGAGCGCCACATGCTCCACATTTCAAGAATAATCTCTTACCTTCCCTTTGTATTTCTGTATCTGGTTTGTTGCAAATTTTACATAATACATAAGTCTTGGTATAATTCTCAACCAGTCGATTTAAGACTTGTTCCTTATGAAGCGATTTCATAAACAATTGCTGGCCCCTAATTTCGCCAAATGTACCGGCCTTCTTGAGGAATACTCCTGTAAAGTGATTTTTATCTCTATTAAGCGTGTTGATGATTTTATTAAAATTGACTATAAAAGTGTTTTTACCCTCAAATCTAAGCTCTACGGTAGGAATTTCGAATCTCTCAGATTTTTTCACATTATCGGGTATTTTTTCATACGCTTTATCTAATAATTTTTCGTAATCGTTAAAATTCATTGTATAAATTATCTTTTTTTAGATTATAAAATGAATATTAAAATTAATTTATTATTGTTTTTATGAAAATTAGAATTTTAGGTTAATATTAAAAATTAGAATCTGTATAAATTAAAAAGATTGATATATACCCTCGTCGGATTGGTATATTCTAGATTCCATCTCCAAATCTCTTAGAAGGTTTTTAAGTTCACTGACAGAAATTTTTAATTTTGCGTTCAAATCTTTAAAACTAATGCCTTTTTCGTGCTCTTCTATGAGAGAAAATACCAAATTTTTTGTATCGTTTCCATTAAATGAACTTTCTTCGCCAAAAAGTTCGTCGACATCAATATCATCGGGTATTTCGTCCATATCATCGTATAATTGCGAGATATCTGGGATTTCCACTGTATTTCCTGATTTGATTTTTTTAATGATTTCTGCATCTCTTAATAAAACGAAATTTGGATCGTTTATTTTTTTTATAATTTCAGGTCTGATATAGTTAAAACCGCTCCAATATTGGATTAATCCAACGATATCAACGATATGACCTTCCTTGAATTCTTGATATTCTTCAGGATCTGCGTTCCAAATTACTGCACGGATAACTCCTGACCCATCATCCAACTCAAATTCCATCCTTATGTTCTGATCACCCTCTTCGTGAGAAAAATCGTCCTCGCTCGAAACTTGAGCGGTTATTTTTTCATTTTTCTTTATAATGGTTGCTGCGAGCCTAACGCGCTTGGTTTCTCCAAAAATCGTATATAATGTCTTATTTTCCTCCGAATACTTTCCTTCAATGATATGTTTTACCCAACATCTTATGGCGGGCCATCTTTTATAACTCTGAGATTCCATCATGATGATTCTAACTATATATTATTATTTGAATAATTTAAAATATCATAAAATATAGAGTTGATTATTTGTCTAAAAATAAAAGGGATGAAAAGTAGCGGGGGTTCGATTTGAACGAACGATCTCAGGGTTTCTTCATGGCAAGTGGCCATATATGAGCCCTGCGGCATAAACCAGGCTGACCCTTAGGTCTGATATAGACCAAAGTCTAGCCCACCCCGCTAGGGTATTAAAAAAAATTGTATTCAAGTAATTATTATTAAATACTCATGTCTTTTAATTTTTATCTATTTCTAAATGATTCTTTTTTATTTTACTTCAATTCATTTAAAATAACTACCATCCTTAGTATAAAAAATCGTTTCTTATATTCAAGAAATGGTTCTAAGAGAATAAAGACTTAAAATTTTAGATAACCTTAATTTGAATATAGCATTTCTTGACCTAATTTAAAGAAAATCTAAGTTAATCTTATGGACGCAATTTTGGATTTCATTGTTGATCTCATTACCAATCCTTGGACGATCGTGAGTCTTATTTTTTGGATTTTTGTGGGGCTAGGTGCTTTAGTTTTAAGAAAAAAGAAAGGTGCTGCATATATTTATTTTCCACTCCTCGCAATGTTTAAAACAAAAAGATTAAACAAGTTTATAAACAGGATTGGTCAAAAATCTCCAAGATTATGGAGGATCTTTTGGACAATGGGCATCTTTGTAAGTTTTTGTTTTATGATTTTTGCGTTTTGGTTTTTCTTTTCTAACCTTGTCTCGCTCATAATCGAGCCCAAAATTGAAAATGTAATCACTCCGCTCATCCCTGGTGTCACCATTTCCCTGCCAACCTTTATGTATTTAATCTTGCCCCTACTCTTCGTCATAACAACTCACGAGTTAGCACATGGCATCTCTTCCAGTGTTGACGGCGTTGAAGTGGTTTCATCGGGCGTCTTGGGGGCGGGGATATTCTTCCTCATCGGATTAGGTGCTTTCGTAGAAGTTGACGAAAGAAAAGTAAGATCTTCCAAATATCCTAGAAATACTCGCTTGAGAATTGCAACATCTGGAACATTTGTTAATGCCATAACTGCCTTTGTTGCGTTATTATTAATATGGTCTTTTCCCTATCTCAACCAACCCAATTATCGTTATGTGCCCCAAATTGCGTATGTGTTATCAGATGAAGAAGGTGGCTTTAATTATGGTGTGCTTGATTCAGGTGATGTTATAGTCGCCGTCAAATCTGCTGAAAGTTCTTATATATATCTCGATTATTCGCTTGGTACTACTCTTGATGATGTTTTTAATAATCAAACAAGCATATCGTGTGCTCCTGGTGATCAATTGACTATATTAATATTCGATTCAGCAACGAACAAGGAGCGAGAAAAAAATGTTACACTTGGACCCCTTTATTATTATGGCTTTTCGTTTGAACAATACAACGATACAGCGATCGAAATTACAAAAGTCGACACTCAAGAGGACGGCGGAAATAATTGGCTGCTTCAAAAAGGAA